>CAXTOD010000114.1:0-8871 GCA_964245705.1 uncultured Acetobacteraceae bacterium | reverse complement strand
GTTCTCGCGACCAGGGACAGGCCGCGCGCCGGAAGCCGGCCGCCGCGCAGGCGCACCAGGCGCCGGCGCATCGGCATCGCCTGCTCGTCGCCCACGGTGTCGGACGCGAGCATCAAGGCCGGGCGGCGCGCACGCATCGGGCGCACCATCACCGGCACGCCTTCCTGCTGGAAGCCCTGGTCGAGCAGGGCCGTCATCACCGCGGAACGCTGCGGGTTGCTGCTGGCGCCCAGCACCACGCCGATCAGGCGGACGTTGCCGCGCACCGCGGAGGTGACCAGGTTGCGGCCGGCATCAACCGTGTAGCCGGTCTTGAGCCCGTCGGCGCCGGGATAGATCTGCAGCATCGGGTCGTGGTTCATGACCTCGCGGCCGTGGAACACGAAGGCCGGCACCGCGAAGTAGTGGTACTGCTCCGGGAAGTCCTGGATCAGGTGCCGGGTCAGGGTGGCGAAGTCGCGCGCGGTCGACACCTGCTCCTGGTCCGGCAGGCCGGACGCGTTGCGGAAGGTGGTGCTGCTCATGCCGAGCGAGCGCGCCTTCTGGGTCATCATCTGCGCGAACTGCTGCTCGTCGCCCCCGGCCAGCAGCTCGCCCAGCGCGCAGGCGGCGTCGTTGGCCGATTTCGTGACCAGGCCCAGGATCGCCTGCTCGACGGTGAGGTAGGAACCCGGCACCAGGTCGAGCTTGGACGGCTCCATCGATGCGGCGTGTGCCGACACCGGCACCGACTGGTCGAGCGAGATGTGGTTCTGCCTGAGCGCGTCGAACGCCAGGTAGAGCGTCATCAGCTTGGTCAGGCTGGCGGGATAGCGCTGCAGGTCCGGGTTGGCCTGCTGCAGCACCGCACCGGAACCCGCGTCCATCACGAAGGTGCTGAGCTGGCCCGGATACTGGGCATGGGCGAGGCCGGGCGCCAGCAGCGCGCCGCACACGCCGACGGCGGCGAGCAGCGCCTGGCGGAAGGGGCGGGGCGCCGCTCCCGCACGAGCGGCTGCACCACGACCCTTGGACTCTGGCGCCATGCGCACCCCCCCGTTCACGACGGCGATACTATGGAGGCCCCAGGGTTCCGTCCAGGTTAATTCACAGTTTTGCAACGGGTTGCCGGCGACGCTGCGTGTCGGGCCGCAACGATCGGATCCAAACCGTCGTCCGGAACGCAGCCCCCGCGCGCAAGGGGGTTTCAAGCCGGGTTTGACTTCCAATATGCTCGCTTCATGCGCTCCGACCACAGCCATCCGGCCTTTCCCACAGGTCCCGCCGCCCGCCTTGCGGCGGCCCGCCGCCCCGTTCTGGCGGCTCCGGCCGGCCCGCGCAGCGCCGGGCGGGACGACGACAAGACCGACAACCCGGATTCGCCCAACGTCGGCGTGGTGGTGAAGGCGCGTCCCAAGACGCGCAAGCCGGCCATGTACAAGGTGCTTATGCTGAACGACGACTACACGCCGATGGAGTTCGTCGTCCACGTGCTGGAGCGGTTCTTCCAGAAGTCGCGCGACGAGGCGACCCGCATCATGCTGCACGTGCACAAGCGCGGCGTGGGGGTGTGCGGCGTCTACACCTACGAGGTCGCCGAGACCAAGGTGACCCAGGTGATGGACCTGGCACGCCAGAACCAGCACCCGCTGCAGTGCACGATCGAGAAGGACTAGCGGGCGGGAAGGACTGAGCGGGCAGGAAGGACCGGGGGACGGGCGGGAAACGCCAACGGCATGGCCGCCCGGCGGGGATGGAACCGCGGCTGTGAACTCCCCATCTGCTGCGGTGCGGCGAAGCCGGCTCCGGCCTGGCGGACTCCGCGGTGTTTCGGACGATTTTTACTGGTCTTCTGCGGATAAAGCTCCAAGATGATGATGGGTCGCGACGCGTGCGCGGTCCCGGCGATCAAGGGGTTGGCTGCACCGACCTGGCCCTAGCGGCGAAGGAGCGTTCCCATGCTGTCACGCAACCTCGAGCAGACGCTGCACCGGGCCTTGTCGCTCGCCGGCGACCGCCGCCATGAATACGCCACCCTGGAGCACCTGCTGCTCGGCCTGGTCGACGACGGCGACGCCGCCACCGTGCTTCGTGCCTGCGGCGTCGACCTCGACAAGCTGCGCACCGACCTTACCGAGTTCCTCGACAAGGACCTGGCCGGCCTCGCCTCCGACCGCTCCTCCGAGCCGAAGCCGACCGCGGCGTTCCAGCGCGTGGTGCAGCGCGCGGCGATCCACGTGCAGTCGTCGGGCCGCGACGAGGTCACCGGCGCCAACACCCTGGTCGCGCTGTTCTCCGAGCGCGAAAGCCATGCCGTCTACTTCCTGCAGCTGCAGGACATGACCCGGCTCGACGCGGTCAACTTCATCAGCCACGGCATCGCCAAGGCGCCCGGCCGCACCGCGCAGCGTCCGGCCACGGGTGCGGCCAACAACGGCGACACCCCGGAAGGCGAGCGCGAGGAGCGCGGCCGCGCCGGCTCGGCCAAGCAGCAGGACGGGCTGTCCGCCTACTGCGTCAACCTCAACAAGAAGGCGCAGTCGGGCAAGATCGACCCGCTGATCGGCCGCGACACCGAGATCGAGCGCACCATCCAGATCCTGTGCCGCCGCACCAAGAACAACCCGCTCTACGTGGGCGACCCTGGCGTCGGCAAGACCGCGATCGCCGAGGGCCTGGCCAAGCGCATCGTCGAGGGCGACGTGCCCGAGGTGCTGGCCAAGTCCACCATCTACGCGCTCGACATGGGCGCGCTGCTGGCCGGCACCCGCTACCGCGGCGATTTCGAGGAGCGGCTCAAGGCGGTAGTGACCGAGCTGGAGGCCAACCCGGGCGGCATCCTGTTCATCGACGAGATCCACACCGTGATCGGCGCCGGCGCGACCTCCGGCGGTGCCATGGACGCGTCCAATCTGCTCAAGCCGGCGCTGGCCCAGGGCACGCTGCGCTGCATCGGCTCGACCACCTACAAGGAGTTCCGCCAGCACTTCGAGAAGGACCGCGCGCTGGTGCGCCGGTTCCAGAAGATCGACGTCAACGAGCCGTCGGTCGAGGACGCGGTGAAGATCCTGCGCGGGCTGAAGACCAACTACGAGAAGCACCACAAGGTGAGCTACACCGACGACGCGATCCGCGGTGCGGTGGAGCTGGCGGTGAAGTACATCCACGACCGCAAGCTGCCGGACAAGGCGATCGACGTGATCGACGAGGTGGGCGCGTCGCGCATGCTCCAGCCGGAAGAGAAGCGGCGCAAGGTGGTGACGCTGCGCGACGTCGAGGAGATCGTGGCCAAGATCGCCCGCATTCCCCCGAAGAGCGTGTCGGCCGACGACAAGGAAACGCTGCGTTCGCTGGAGCGCGACCTGAAGTCCATGGTGTTCGGCCAGGACCGGGCGATCGAGGCGCTGGCGGCGGCGATCAAGCTGAGCCGCGCCGGCCTGCGCGACGCCGAGAAGCCGATCGGCAACTACCTGTTCTCGGGCCCCACCGGCGTCGGCAAGACCGAGGTGGCGAAGCAGCTGGCATCGACGCTCGGCATCGAGCTGATCCGCTTCGACATGTCGGAGTACATGGAGCGGCACTCGATCTCGCGGCTGATCGGCGCCCCCCCGGGCTATGTCGGCTTCGACCAGGGCGGCCTGCTGACCGACAGCATCGACCAGCACCCGCACGCGGTGCTGCTGCTCGACGAGATCGAGAAGGCGCACCAGGACCTGTACAACATCCTGCTGCAGGTCATGGACCACGGCAAGCTCACCGACCACAACGGCAAGACGGTGGACTTCCGCAACGTCATCCTGATCATGACCACCAACGCGGGGGCTGCCGACCTGACGCGGGAGGCGATCGGCTTCGGCCGCGACAACCGCGCCGGTGAGGACGAGGAGGCGATCAAGCGCATCTTCACCCCTGAGTTCCGCAACCGCCTCGACGCGATCATCCCGTTCGCCGGCCTCACCCCGGAGATCGTCGGCCGCGTGGTGGAGAAGTTCGTGCTGCAGCTGGAGGCTCAGCTCGCGGACCGCAACGTCACCATCGAGGTGTCGTCCTCGGCCAAGGAGTGGCTGGCCGAGCGCGGCTACGACCGGCTCTACGGCGCGCGTCCGCTGGCCCGCGTGATCCAGGAGCACATCAAGAAGCCGCTCGCCGAGGAGCTGCTGTTCGGCGCCCTGGTGCATGGCGGCGCGGTCAAGGTGACGCTGAAGGACGGCAAGCTCGCCTTCGAGTACATCCCCAACCCGGCGCCGGCCCCGGTGGACGAGGATGGCGAGGGCGGATCCGAGCGGGAGTCGGAGGCCGCCAGCTAGGCGGCCCAGGGCGACACGGCGGCGGAGGGCCTCGGCGCAAGCCGGGGCCTTTTTCGTTGGACCCGCCCATGATTGCCGGGCATCGTCTGCGGTGACGGCATCAGCTCCAGGAGCGGCAGCGCATGACAGCGGACACGCGGCGTCGCGACCTGATGCTCGCCCTGCTCGCACTTCTGGCGGCTGGCCTGTTCGCGCTCAACACGGCCGGACATGCCGGAGACGGAGCCTTCGCCGCAGCCGTGGTGGCGATGATCCTGCCCCTGCTGTTCAAGGTCGAGGGACCGGCTTCCGTGGTGCGACCGGAGGCACCAGCCGGACGGTCCCTGCCCTGGCGGATTGCCCTCCTGCTGTGCTGTGCGTCGATGCTGTGGCAGGTCGTCACGGGCCGGGCCGGATCGCAACGCCTGGTTGTCGGCCTGCTCCTTTCGGTCGGTTCGGCCGTCCAGGCGATCGCCTTCTTCCAACGGGCGATCGGAACGCCACGGAGCCGGATCGGTCCGGATCTGCTCAGGGCTCCATAGAAAGCCGCTGAGCCAGATCCTGCGCTCGCCTGCGACATCGTCATGCCTACCTGGCGGGTAATCCGGCTGCGTCTATGGAAAAGGTGAGCACGTGTCGTCCTGACTGCCCTTCACCCTCCATGATCAACTTGCCGGCGACGATCCTATATGCCGGCCCGGAATAGATCGGACCGGTCCACCTCACCGCACAGTTGTCGGCATCCACAACGTAGACCTGGCTGTCGCTGCCTGAGTATGTGCTGAAGTACAACAGATGGCCATCAACCAGGTTCAGCGGCGGTTCTATGACGGCGACGTTCTCGTCGACTGCGCAGATGCTTCCGCTGGACGACTTGATCCTGACAGGACCTTCCCAGACCGGCGGGTTGGGACCGGTGCTGCCTTCACCAAGATCGAGCTGATAGCGGCCAGCTGCGACCGAGGATCCATGGTCATTCAGAGGCACCGCAAGGACCGTGGCTCCGGCCCAGGCCGGAGCGCTCGCAACAGCCAGAACCGCGTGCATGGCAATAACTGCGATCTTCACTGCCTGGCTTTCAGCGTCCGGACGGGAAACGCGAAATACTGGACCTTCTTGAGGTCGGCAGGTCTCCAGGCCTTGCTCAACGACGCGTCCCTCAGACCGATCCTGTGAAGCTGGCCCCAATATCCCATCGCGTGCCCGTGCTCACTGCCGGGCACAACGACCACGACGTGGCCATGCGGTGTGTGCTTCTCGCCGGCAACGACAAGATAGCCCTGTTCCGCCATCTGACTGGCCAGGAAGCTCTTGTTTCCGAGCTTGATCCAGCCCGGAGCAGCGTTCCAGTAGTCCACGAGGTTGTTTGCCATGCCACCCAGCGGGACGCCTGCGGCCAGGGCTACAGCCCGGACAAAGCCGCTGCAATCGGTCTTGTTGGCATCCCAACTCGCCTCCGCGAGCGCGAAGATCGGGTAGCGGGCTTTCAAGTCGGTGGCTTCAACCACGCTACGCTCCTGTGGCCGGACGCTGGCCGTTGATCCGATGCCATGTGCTGGTCGCTGTCTGCAGGACGTTCATCCTGCCCCGTCGAGTCCTGGCTTGATCCACTCGCACACGGCCGGCGATGGTGTCATACCTCCGCTTCCAGCGCGCGCCGCGCCTCCGCCAGCTTCGCCCCGTCCTCCGCCTTGACCTCCGGCGGCGCCAGCTGCATCCGCTCCAGCGCGTGGATCATCGCCTCCACCACCACCAGCCGGGCGAACCATTTCCGGTCGCCCGGCACCACGAACCACGGCGCTTCCGGCGTCGCGGTGCCGGCGATCGCCTCCTCGTAGGCCTCCTGGTAGCGGTCCCAGTGCGCCCGCTCGGCGAGGTCGCCGGTGGAGAACTTCCAGGTCTTGTCCGGCTCCTCCAGCCGCGCCAGGAAGCGCTGCCGCTGCTCCTCCTTGGAGATGTGCAGGAAGAACTTCAGCACCACCACGCCCTGCCGGTCGAGGTAGCGCTCGAAGTGGCGGATGTCCTTCATCCGCTGCTTCCAGAAGCCGCCGCCCCGCCTGGCCTCCGGCAGGTCCTGGCGCTCCAGCACCTCCGGATGGATCCGGGTGACCAGCACCTCCTCGTAGTGGCTGCGGTTGAAGATGCCGATCCGCCCGCGCGCCGGCACCGCGTCGTGGATGCGCCACAGGAAGTCGTGCCCGAGCTCCGCCGTGCTCGGCTGCTTGAACGAGGTCACGCTGACCCCTTGCGGGTTCACCCCCGACATCACGTGTCGGATGGTGCCGTCCTTGCCGCCGGCGTCCATCGCCTGGAACGCCGCCAGCAGCGCCCAGCGCCCGTCGGCATACAGCGCCCGCTGCAGCGCCGACAGCCGCTCCACCCCTTCGGCCAGCAGCGTCTTGCCCGCCTCGGCGTCCAGGCCCTGCGGCGCCCGGTCGTCCGTGTCCCGGTCCGCGAGCGAGAAGTTCCGGCCGCTGGTGACCCGGTAGCGCCGAAGCAGCGCCTTGCGCGCGTCCCGGTCCACGGCGCTCAGCCTTCGCGCCGCTTGATCGCGAGCGGGGCCGGCGCCTGTGTGGTCGGCATCAGCTCGATCCGGTTGACGTTCACCCGCGGCGGCAGGCCGATCACCCAGGCGATGGTTTCCGCGATGTCCTCCGGCAGCAGCGGGTCGGCGTTGCGGTAGATCGC
The DNA here is from genome assembly GCA_964245705.1 of uncultured Acetobacteraceae bacterium. Taxonomy (GTDB): domain Bacteria; phylum Pseudomonadota; class Alphaproteobacteria; order Acetobacterales; family Acetobacteraceae; genus Lichenicola. Next base: position 1,918 of record CAXTOD010000114.1, on the reverse strand, counting down.
CTGCGCCTTGTCGTCGTCGCCGCCGAACCGCACGGTGCTGAACTCGCTGCCGCCGACCAGGCCGGGCTCGATGTTGGTGACGCGCACCGCGGAGCCGACCAGGTCCGCCTTCAGGTTCAGCACGAACTGCATCACGAACGCCTTGGTGGCGCCGTACACGTTGCCGCCCGGATAGGGATAGGTGCCGGCGATGCTGCCCAGCGTGATCACGTGGCCGCGGTTGCGCGCCACCATGCCGGGCAGCAGCGCCCGGGTGGTGCCGAGCACGCCGCCGACGTTGGTCGCCACCATGCGGTCCCAGTCCGCCATGTCGCCTTCCCAGGCCGGTCCCAGCCCCAGCGCCAGGCCGGCGTTCGCGACCAGCACGTCCACCGCGCGCCAGTCCTCCGGCAGGCTGTCGGGCAGCGCCGCCACCGCCGACGCGTCCGACACGTCGAGCCGCACGGGCAGCAGGTCCGGACCGAGCTCGGCCGCCAGCGCGTCGAGCCGCTCCTGCCGGCGTCCGGTGGCGATCACCCGGTGCCCGTCGCGCACCAGCCGTTCCGCGGTGGCGCGGCCGAAGCCGGCGGTGGCGCCGGTGATGAGGACCGTGACGCTCATGATGGATGCCCTTCCCCCGCCGCATCGGCGGCGTCCTGTTGAACCGTGGCCGCGCCGAGCTCGGCCGCAAGCCGCTCCGGTCCCGCGATCAGCCGCCCGTCCGGCCCGTACAAACGCAGGTCGAGCCACGCCGGCCCCGGCAGCAGGACGGCGGCGCGTCGCCGTGCCGCGTCCTCGGTGCCGAAATGCTCGCGGTGGTCCGGCGGGCGGGCGGCCCGGTTGGAGCCGGGCTCGGCCGGTATGCCCGGAACCGGGCTGTCGAGATAGGCGAGGGTGAACGGCATGGCGGACCTTGTTCGGCGGTCGGGACGACGCCGGGTGCGGCTGCACCGGCGCGGCGGGTTTCCAACCAGACGCGCGCGCCGCACCATCGTTCAGTGGGCATCGGACAACCGGCGACGGGCGGCCGGTCAGCAGGCCTCGGGCAAGCGGCGGCCGGTTGACGCGGCCGATCTTGCGCCATCCCGCCGCCTCGCCACATCTGCACCCATGTCCGCTGATCCAGAGTCCGACGGGAGCCTGACCGGCCAGCTCCTGATCGCGATGCCCTCCCTTGCCGACCGCAACTTCACCCAGACCGTCATCTTCCTGTGTGCCCACTCGCTCAAGGACGGGGCGATGGGGCTGGTGGTCAACCGCCGCCTGGCCGAGCCCGGCTTCGACGACCTGCTGGCCCAGCTGGAGATCGCCCCTGCCCCGCCGCGGCGCCGCATCGTGCTGTGTTCCGGCGGCCCGATGGAAAGCTCGCGCGGCTTCGTGCTGCACAGCAGCGACTGGAGCGGCGACGGCAGCCTGACCGTGGACGACGGCATGGTGCTGACGGCGAGCCTCGACGTGCTGCGCGAGATCGCCGACGGGCAGGGTCCCCGCAAGGCGCTGCTGGCCCTGGGCCACGCCGCCTGGGGTCCGGGCCAGCTGGAATCCGAGATACGCCAGAACGCCTGGCTGTCGGTGCCGGCCAACGATGGGATCGTGTTCGGCGGCGACCACGAGCGCAAGTGGCGGCGCGCCATGGCCATCCTCGGCGTCGACCCGCTGCGCCTGGTCGGCGAGGCCGGCAACGCCTGACACGCGATGATGATGCGAGGCGGCTGAACCGGCACCGCGCCCGGCCGCTAGACGGTGCAGCGGCCCGTCCCCGAGGCGGCCTGCTCCGGAGAACGATCATGACCCCACGTCCGACCACCACCTTCTGCCTCGCCGCCCTGTCCGCGGCACTCCTGGCCGGGCCGGCCATGGCCCAGATCGGCGGTGTCGGCGGCGGCGCTGCGGGAGGCGCGCACGGAGCCGGCGGCGGCGGACCCTCGGCCGCCACCAT
>CAXTOD010000113.1:0-8886 GCA_964245705.1 uncultured Acetobacteraceae bacterium | reverse complement strand
GTCCTTGACCGCAAAGCGGCCGAGCGCGGATTCGTCGAGCTTGAAGCGGCGGAAGTTGTTTGAAAACACGATCAGGCCGCCGGGCAAAAGACGCTCGCCGCACAGATTCAATAGCGCGACGTGATCGCGCTGCACGATGTCAGCCTGCAGCTCGGCGCCGGGGAGCAGGCGGTGCACGCCGTCCGCCGCCGCAGCCGCCACCGGTGCCGGCCCGGTCAGCTCGGGAGCCGCGCTTCCCGGCGACGCGGCCGGCCCGCTCCCAACCGCGATCGCCTCGGGAAGCGTCGGCGTCTCGGGACCGTCCAGCGCGTCGACGGGTGCCTCGGCCGCGCCGTCGAGCGCCAGCTCGATCAGCGGCGACCCCACCGGCACCATCTGGCCGATCTCGCCGTGCAACGCCACCACCACGCCCGACACCGGCGCGGTCATCTCCACCGTCGCCTTGTCCGTCATGACGTCGATCGTCGCCTGGTCCTCCTCGACCCGGTCGCCGACCCCGATGTGCCAGGCGACGATCTCCGCCTCGGCGACGCCCTCGCCGATGTCCGGCAGGCGGATGACGTAGTTGTCCATTCTCAACCCTTCAGGGTGCGCTGCATGGCCGCGACGACGCGGGCAGGTCCGACGAAATAGTCCCGCTCGAAGGCGTGCGGATACGGCGTGTCCCAGCCGGCGACGCGCTCGACCGGCGCCTCCAGGTGATAGAAGCACCGCTCCTGCACCAGCGACGACAGCTCGCCGCCGTACCCTGCGAAGCGCGACGCCTCGTGCACCACCACGCAGCGCCTGGTCTTGCGCACCGACTGGAGGATGGCGTCGAGGTCGAGCGGCACGATGCTGCGCAGGTCGAGCACCTCGGCGTCGATGCCGCTTTCCTCCACCGCCGACAGCGCCACGTGCAGCATCGTGCCGTAGGCCAGCACCGTCACCGCCGCGCCGGCCCGCGCGACCGCCGCCTTGCCCAGCGGCACCGTGTAGTGCCCGTCCGGCACCTCGCTCGCCGGATGCTGCGCCCAGGTGCCGACCGGCCGGTCGAAGCGGCCGTCGAACGGCCCGTTGTAGATGCGCTTCGGCTCCAGGAAGATCACCGGGTCGTCGTCCTCGATGGCAGCGATCAGCAGGCCCTTGGCGTCGTACGGGTTGGACGGGATCACCGTCTTGAGCCCGGACACGTGGGCGAAGATCGCTTCCGGGCTGGAGCTGTGCGTCTGACCGCCGAAGATGCCGCCGCCATAGGGCGAGCGCACCGTGATCGGCGCCCAGAACTCGCCGCCCGAGCGGTAGCGCAGCCGCGCCGCCTCCGATACCAGCTGGTCGTAGGCCGGCAGGATGTAGTCCGCGAACTGGATCTCCACCACCGGCCGCAGCCCGTAGGCGCCCATGCCGATCGCGGTCGCGACGATGCCGCCCTCGGAGATCGGCGCGTCGAAGCAGCGCGTCAGCCCGTGCTTCGCGGCCAGCCCATCGGTGGCGCGGAACACGCCGCCGAAATACCCCACGTCCTCGCCGAAGATCAGCACGTCCGGGTCGCGCGCCAGCATCACGTCCAGCGCCGAGTTGATCGCCCGCACCATGTTCATGGTGGCCATCAGCAGCCCAGCTCCCGGCGCTGCTCGACGATGCGCCAGTCGGGCTGCTTGTAGACGCCCTCGAACATCTCGCCCGTGCCCGGCTTGGACTGCCCGAGCGTGCCGACCGCCTCGCCCTGCTTGGCGGCGGCGCGCACCGCCTCCCGGCACTCGGCCTCCAGCGCCTCGTGCCGCTGTTCCGACCATTCGCCGCAGGCCAGCAGGTGCGCCTTCAGCCGCAGCACCGGGTCGCCGAGCGGCCAGTGCGCCGCCTCGTCGGCCGGACGGTAGCGGCCCGGGTCGTCGCTGGTCGAGTGCCCGGCCGCGCGGTAGGTGACGAACTCGATCAGCGTGGCGCCGCCGTTGCTCCGCGCCCGCTCCGCCGCCCACTGGGTCGCGGCATGCACCGCCAGGAAGTCGTTGCCGTCCACACGCAGCCCGGGCAGCCCGTAGCCGATCGCCCGCGCCGCGAAGGTGGTCGCCTCGCCGCCGGCGATGCCCTGGAACGAGGAGATCGCCCACTGGTTGTTGGTGACGCACAGGATGACCGGCGCCCGGTACACCGAGGCGAAGGTCAGCGCCTCGTGGAAGTCGCCTTCCGCCGTGGTCCCCTCGCCGATGAAGGAGATCGCGATCCTGTCGTCGCCCTTGTACGCCGACGCCATCGCCCAGCCCACCGCGTGGCCGAACCGGCTGCCGACGTTGCCGGACAGCGAGTAGAACCCGTACTCCCGGGCGGAGTACAGGATCGGCAGCTGCCGCCCCTTCAGCGGGTCGGCGGCGTTGGAGTAGATCTGGTTGACCATTTCGAGCAGCGGATAGTCGCGCGCCAGCAGGTAGCTGACCATGCGGTAGGTCGGGAAGCACATGTCCTCCCGGCCGAGCACCAGGGAGGTCGCGGCGCCCAGCGCCTCCTCGCCGGTCGAGGTCATGAAGAACGAGGTCTTGCCCTGCCGGTGCGACTGGAACATCCGCGCGTCGAACGCCCGGGTCAGCACCATCGCCCGCAGCCCGCGCCGCAGCACGTCCGGATCGAGCCGGGGGTCCCAGGCGCCCACCGCGCGATGGTCCTCGTCCAGCACCCGGATCAGCCCGTAGGGCATGTCGCGCAGCCCGGCCTCGGCGTCGAGCACGTCGGGACGACGCATGGCGTCCGCCGCGGGGACCGCGACATGGCTGAAGTCCGGCCGGTCGCCCGGCCTGACCTTCGGCACCGGAACGTGGAGCGTCAGCCTGGGACGGTTCGACATGACTCGGGCTTCCGGAAGCGACGCAACGGGATGCGCGGGACCGCGAGACTTGCATCAAAACCGGGGCCGGCAAATTGCTATTATCCGCCCGGAAGGGCATCACTCCGCAATGGCATGGCTCGCCCGCATTGCCACATAGGATGGTGTTCCATGGATGAGGTGGACCTCAAGATCCTCCGGCTGCTGCAGGAGATCCCGGGCATCTCGGCGGTCGAGCTGGCGCAGAAGGTCGGCCTGTCGCACACGCCCTGCTGGCGCCGGGTCAAGCAGCTCGAGGCCAGCGGCGCCATCCTGGAGCGCGCCGTCATCCTCGACCCCCGGATCATGGGGTTCGACATCACCGTCTTCGCCAGCGTCCGGCTCAAGGCCCACGACGAGGAAACGCTGCTGGCGATGGAGCAGGCAGCCCGCGACTGCCAGGAGATCGTCGACTGCTTCTCCATGAGCGGGGAAAGCGACTACATCCTGCGCATCGTCGTCCAGAGCATCGCGAGCTACGAGGTGTTCCTGAAGAAGGTGCTGCTGCATCTTCCAGGAGTCGCGTCGGTCAGCTCCCAGTTCGCCCTGAAGTGCGTCAAGAAGACGACGCGGCTGCCGATCTAGGGCCGTCGCGTCCACCCGCATTCCCAGGCGGGACGCGGGCATGCGGCGCGACGGCGTGCTCCAACGACCCAATCGCCGGTCAGGAAGCGGCGCCCATGCTGCCCATGCCGTGCGTCGTGTCCGACCCGGTGCTGATGGTCGCCAGCTTGATCGCCCGGTCCGCGTCCATGCCGAGGCGCACCTCGCCTTCCTCGACGGACGCGACCGCGCTGACCGGCAGGTAGTGGTGGTGCTGGCCGGACCCGTCCGGGTCGTCCTTCTTGGTCAGCTTGATCCGGTCCTCCTCCACCTTGTCGACGGTGCCGACATGTCCGCCGTCGCTGCCGACGACCGGCATGTGTTCCGTGATCTGCGAGGCCAGTGCGCTGCCGCTCATTGCTGTATCTCCATCGTGCCGCGCAAGGCTGCGCGCATGTCCCGGAACGGTTGAAGCGAGGGCGGGATCGCCGCCACACGAAGGCGTCATGCCCGGACGGTTGTGGAGGACCAGGCTCGACCCCGCTGCGCACCATCGGCATCATCCTGATGGAGGCGCGCCGCCGCCGCCCGTACCGGCCGGCAGCCAAGCCATGACGGAAGCTCGCTCCTGGAGGCCGGCACGCCGGCGGCACGGCCGGACGGCCCGACCGGTTCGTTTACATTTGCCGCTGCCGCTTCTAACACTTCCGGCCGACCGCCCCGGACACCGCCCCATGGACGCCATCCTGCTCCTGTTCGAATGCGGCGGCATCTTCCTCGTCATGACGTGGCTGGCAAGAGGGCGCGGCGAGGCCGGACTGCTGGGCTGGCGCAGGCCGAACGATCCGAAGCCGCCGGAAGCGGCCCGCATTCCGCGCCGGTAGCCTCCGTCCATGCGCGATCTCGCCTTCGTCGCCTCCTGGCTGGTGCTGCTGCCGTTGTCGTTCCGCGGCGCCCAGTTCGGGGTGCTGTTGTGGGCGTGGACCTCCCTGCTGGCGCCCAACGACATCCTGTACGGCCTCGGCGCGTCGGTCCCGTTCGCCAAGGTGGCGGCGCTGCCGACCGTGCTGCAGCTCCTGTTCCGCCGCGATCCGGGCATCCGGTTCGGGCTCGACCGCACCGCGATCCTGCTGCTGGGGCTGGGGGCCGCCTCCCTCCTCGCGCAGGCCGCCTCGCCGATGCTGGACGCGTCGGCCGGGTGGGACCTGTGCGAGCAGTTCCTCAAGGTCCTGGCGCTGGCGCTGGCGGTGCTGTGGTGCGTCACCGACCGGATGCGGGTGTACGCGCTGCTGATGGTGATCTGCCTCGGCATCGGCTACATCGCCGTCGACGAGGGCATCAAGTTCATCCTGTCCGGCAGCGGCCACAAGGTGCTGGGGTCGCCGTCCATCGGCGACAACAACCAGGTGGCGCTGGACGTGCTGATGATCCTGCCCCTGCTGCACTACCTCCACGGCACGGCGGCCTCGCGGCCGCTTCGCGTTGCCTGCATCGTCACCGCGCTGCTGGGCGCGGTCACGGTGATCGCCACCTTCTCGCGCGGCGGCTTCGTCGGCCTGGTGATCGTGGCCGTCGGCTCGGTCGCCGTCAGCCGGCGCAAGTCGCTGGCGATCCCGCTGCTGGCCTGCAGCCTGCTCGCCGGCACCGTTCTGGTCGGCAGCGACTGGACCGCGCGGATGCAGAGCGTCCAGCAGGCGGACAGCGACGACTCCTTCATGGGCCGCGTCCAGGCCTGGAAGGTCAGCCTGGGAGTAGCCCTGGACCGTCCCTTCACCGGCGGGGGCATGCACGCCATCCAGCACGGCGACGTGTGGGGCACCCAGGCGCGGAACTTCCAGATGCTCGACGTCGTGCCCAGCCTGCCGCTGGGCACGTTCCCGCGCGCCGCCCACAGCATCTACTTCGAGGTGCTGGGCGACCTGGGCTTCACCGGGCTCGGGCTGTTCCTGCTGCTCATCGTGTCGGCCTGGCGCGACGCCGGCCTGATCCGCCGCCTGGTGCGCCGCTCCGGCCGCTCCGACCTGGACTGGGCGGCCCGCCTCGCCGGCCACCTGCGCCTGTCGCTGCTCGCCTTCGTGGTGTCGGGCGGGCTGCTGAGCGCCGCCTACCGGGACGTCGACTACCTGCTGGTCGGCCTGCTCGCCGCGACCAGGCTGATCGTCCGGCGCGCGGTCGGCGAGGCGGTGCGGCAGCCGGCCGGGGCGCATGGTCCCCGACCGGTCGGCGCGCTCGCCTCAGGCGCTTGGCGTGCCCACGGCGCCGATCATGGTGATGTGGGTGCCGTCGTTCAGCGTCACGTTGAGGCCGCCCGTCCCCTGCGTCGCTGAGGTGATGCTCAGCCCGCCGAAGTTGACCCGGTCGACGCCGAACCGGAACCCGGTGACCACGTCGGTGCCGCCGCCGTGCCCGGCCTGGAAGTTGAAGGTGTCGGCCGCCCCGTAGGACGCCTCGTGCACCGTGGTCGAGCCGCTGCCGAGGGTGATGGTGCCACCGCCCGGGGTCAGGGTGACGTCGGCGTGGCCGGTGCCGGCGGTGAAGCTGAGCCCGGCGCTGCCGCCGGTCAGGGTGATGTTGCCGCTGCCCGCCATAACGTTGGCGCTGCCGTACTCGGCGTTGATCGACGCGCTGCCCGTGCCGCCGATGAAGGTCAGCGCGCCCGGTCCCTGGTCGTAGCTCAGCGCGCCGGACCCGCCATGCACGGTTTCGCCGTCGCCCGTGGTCCCGTCCTGGTCGGACACCGACAGCGTGCCGGCGCCCCCCCAGACCTGCGCGTGGGCCGCGTGCAGCGTCACGGCCTCGGTCCCGGACCCGGCATGGACGGTGTCGGCGCCGCCGGAGGACACGCTGGCGGCTCCGCTCACCGTCACCGCGGTGCCGGACGGGGCGGTGGTGGTCGCGACCACGGTGCCGCCGTTGTCGCCCAGGGTGGCGGCGCCGCCGGACACGGTGGCGGAGGCGGCGCCCGCGCTGAACCGCACGGTCGCCCCGGCCTCGTTCAGGACCGTCCCGGTCCCGGCGGCGACGGTGGCCGACGCGCCTCCGGTGACGGTGACGAAATCCTCGCCGCCGCCATTGCTGAGGGTGTCGTTGCCGCTCAGGACGACCTGGCTGGCGCCGGTGCCGTCGGTGATCCGGGCGTTGCCGGTGGCGGTAATGACCTGGTTGCCGCTGCCGCCGGTGATGGTGTCGTTGCCGTGGCTCTGCACCATGTCGGCGCCGGCCAGCTGCAGCAGGTTGGCGGAGTTGGCGACGGTGGCGATGGTGTTGGCGCCGCCGCCGTCGGTGGCGAGGTAGGTCAGGCCGCCGCTGCCGCCGCTGATGCTTTCCCGCGACCCGTCATGCACGGTCAGGTGGCCGCTGCCGCCCAGCACGGTGTTGCTGGACAGGTCGAGCTCCAGCGTGCTGGCCTGCGCGCCGCCGACATAGGTGATGTTGCCGGTGTCGCCGTTCAGGGTCACGTCGCCCGCCGCCGCGTAGACGGTGGCACCCGCCGTGTCGCCGCGACCGAACACCGAAAGGCTTCCGGTGCCGGCATGGATGACGGACTTGCCGCTGACGATGACGGTGTCGCTGCCGGACCCGGCGGTGATGGTGTCGGCGCCGAGGCTGGTCACGCTGGCGGTGCCCAGGCCCAGCGACAGGTCGGTGCCGACCGGACCGGAAGCGGTCGAGACCTGCGCCTGGCCGCCATAAACGCTGACGACCGCAGCACCGCCCACTAGGGTCAGCGACTCCGCGGCACCACCCTGCGTGACGGAGATGCTGGCCCGGCCGCCGTCGTTGGACACGATCAGGTTGCCGAGCGCTCCGGTGACGGAAGCGCTCCCGGTGGCGCCGATCGAGACCTGCGGGTTGCCGCCGTTGCCAACGATGCTGGCGGTGCCGTTCACGGTCCACTGGTTGTCCGCGTCGCCGTCCGAGATCGTCGCCGAACCGTTGACCACGCCGGTGATGTTGCCGCCGCCGGTCCTGATGGCGTCGTGGCCCTCGCTGTCGATCAGGTCCTGGCCGACCACCGCGATCGAGTTGGTCGAGCCCGCCGCCGTGGTGATCGAGTTGCCGCCGGAGGTCGGGCCTTCGCTGAACACCATGCCGCCGCTGCCGCCGATCGCGATCACGTGGCCGCCCGAGGCATATGCCGTCAGCAACCCGCCGCCGCCCTCGACCGCCTGGATCGTGCTGCCGTCCAGCGTGATGCTGTGCGGCAGGTCGTCGGTGTAGACCACCGTGTTGCCCGGCAGCACGCCCGACTGGGTGATGGGGGGAAGCGGGTTGCCGCTGCCGTCGACGTTGCCGGTGCCGGTCGCCGGACCCTGGACCAGCTGGCTCGCCGCGATGTTGTCGAAGGTGTTGTTGTTGATGGCCGCGCTGATGGCCGTCTGGTTCAGCACCGCCACCGTTTGCGGGCCCAGGTCGTTCTCGAACGTGTTGCCGGAAACCGTGAGCGACGACCCGGCATAGGGGATGCCCTCGCCGCCGAAGTGCACCATGGAGTCGTTCTCCGACTCCGGGCCCTTCTCGATGACGTTGCCGGTGAGGGTGTCCTTGCCGCCGTTCGGCAGGTCGATGTCGTAGCTCGCGGTGCCGGTCGGGCCGTCGCGGAAGGTGTTGTCCGTGATGACGTTCACGTCGGCCCGGCTCTTGAACTCGTGCCCGACCACCGCGCCCTCGAAGGTGGAGCCGGTCACGGTGAGGTTGCTGACCTCGTTGACGTAAAGGTTGTGGGTGTAGCCGCTGCCGGACCCGTTGTCGGAGAAGGTCGAGCCGGTGATGGTGATGGTGTTGGTCGTCAGGTTGGACAGCACCGGGTTGGCGAGAATGCCGTCCTGGTTGTGGCTGAACGTGTCGTTGTCCAGCACCATGACGCCGCCTTCGTAGCGGATCCCGGCGGCGTTGCCGCCATCCGCGTCGTCGATCGCGGCACCCGAGAAGGACAGGTTCTTGATCGTGACGTCGTCGTCGACCGTCAGGATGCCCTTCAGGTTGGTCGGTGCCTCGGTGGCGACGAAGCTGGCGACGCCGCCGACGCCCTGGATGGTGACCTTCGCGTCCACCGTCGCGAAGTCGTTGACGTAGGTACCGGCCTTGACGTCGATGGTGTCGCCGTCATGCGCCGCAGCGAGTGCTGCCGAGAGCGTGGCATATTCTTCCCCGCTGCCGACGGTGAGCACGTCGGACGTCGCAAGCGGAACCGGCAACACCGTTGCGGCAGCGGACAGGTTTATGGCCGTCGTGCCGACGCTTCCGTCCGCTGCGTCGTCCGATGGTTGCAATCCCGTTGTCGTATCGCCGGACGCCCGCACCGTGTCGGACGACGCAAAATATTGCGGCGCAATATAGGCTTTCGCTGACGGATGCGTCAGGACAGTCGACGCAGTGGCATGCGCCGGGATGACGTTCGGATTGTGGGACACGATGCTCTCCAATCGGGCGTCCTGCCGGTGGCACATCGGTCCACGGGAGGCAGGGATCAGGACGCGCTGGTGAACCTGGCGGCAGGACAACGA
>CAXTOD010000112.1:0-8918 GCA_964245705.1 uncultured Acetobacteraceae bacterium | reverse complement strand
CGAGCGCACGCCGCCGAGCATCAGCCCGAACGCGCCCGCGTCGCCCTTCAGCGCCGCCATCTCGTCCATGTCGCGCCATTGCACCGGCGCCAGCAGCAGGCGCGCGGTGCGGACGACGCGGCCGACCGGCGACAGGCTCACGGGATGGGATCCGGGCGCGTCCGCCGACGCGCACCGGTCCCTGCGGGTCCGGCGCTCAGCGCGCCAGCGGCCGGTACTTGATCCGGCTCGGGTCGGTGGCATGCTCGCCGAGGCGCCGACGCTTGTCCTCCTCGTAGGCCTGGAAGTTGCCCTCGAACCATTCCACGTGGCTGTCGCCCTCAAAGGCCAGGATGTGGGTCGCCAGCCGGTCCAGGAACCAGCGGTCGTGGGAGATGATCACCGCACAGCCGGCGAACTCCCCCAGCGCGTCCTCCAGCGCCCTGAGCGTGTCGACGTCGAGGTCGTTGGTCGGCTCGTCGAGCAGGATGACGTTGCTTTCCTGCCTGAGCATCTTGGCCAGGTGCACCCGGTTGCGCTCGCCCCCCGAGAGGATGCCGACCTTCTTCTGCTGGTCGGAGCCCTTGAAGTTGAACGCGCCCACGTAGGCCCGGCTCTGCACCGCGCGCTTGCCGAGATAGATCGTGTCGGTGCCGCCGGAGATCTCTTCCCAGACCGATTTCGCGTCGTCGAGCGAGTTGCGCGACTGGTCGACGTAGCCGAGCTTCACCGTCTCGCCGACCCGGAGCGTGCCGCCGTCCGGGGTGTCGTCGCCGATGATCATCTTGAACAGGGTCGACTTGCCGGCCCCGTTCGGCCCGATCACGCCGACGATGCCGCCGGGCGGCAGCTTGAAGTCGAGGTCCTCGATCAGCAGCCGGTTGCCGTAGCCCTTGCGCAGCTGCTCAGCCTGGATGACCGTGCCGCCCAGGCGCGGGCCCGGCTGGATCACGATGTCGGCGGTGCCGCCGGCGCGGTCGTGGCTCTGCGCCAGCATCTCCTCGTACTTTTGGATCCGGGCCTTGTTCTTGGCCTGCCGCGCCTTGGGGGAGGCGCCGATCCATTCCTGCTCGGCGGCGAGCGCACGGCTCCGGGCACTCTCCTCCTTCTCCTCCTGGGCGAGGCGCTTGCGCTTCTGGGTCAACCAGGAGGAATAGTTGCCCTCGAACGGGTAGCCGCGGCCGCGCTCGATTTCCAGGATCCAGTTGGTGACGTTGTCCAGGAAGTAGCGGTCATGGGTGATCACCATGACGGTGCCCTCATAGTCGCGCAGGGTGCGCTCCAGCCAGGCGACGCTTTCAGCGTCGAGGTGGTTGGTCGGCTCGTCGAGCAGCAGGATGTCGGGACGCTCCAGCAGCAGCCGGCACAGCGCCACGCGCCTACGCTCGCCGCCCGATAGGGTGGTCACCCTGCTTTCCGCCGGCGGGCAGGCGAGGGCCCCCAGCGCGATCTCGATCTTGCGGTCGAGCTCCCAGCCGTCCTTGGCCTCGATCTCCTCCTGCAGCGTCGACTGCTCGGCGAGAAGGTCGTTCATCTCGTCCTCCTCCATCGGCTCGGCGAAGCGGTTGGAGATCTCGTTGAAGCGGTCCACCGCCGTCTTCAGGGTGCCGAAGCCCAGCGCCACGTTCTCGCCGACGGTCAGGCTCTCGTCGAGCTTGGGCTCCTGCTCCAGGTAGCCGATGGTGACGCCCTCCGCCGCCCAGGCCTCGCCGCCATACTCCTTCTCGATCCCGGCGATGATCTTGAGCAGGGTCGACTTGCCGGCGCCGTTGACGCCGAGCACGCCGATCTTGACGCCGGGCAGGAAGCTCAGGGTGATGCCCTTGAACACCTCGCGGCCGCCCGGGAACGCCTTGGTCAGGTCCTTCATCACGTAGACATACTGGTAGGCGGGCATGATGCGGCTCCCGGGGCTTCGGTGGGCGTGTCGGCTTGGCGCGCGGCGGCCGGCACCGGATGGCGGACCTGCGCCCGGCAGGACTCGAACCCGCAACCAAGCCGTTATGAGCGGCCCGCTCTGACCATTGAGCTACGGGCGCACAAGCCGGCCATCAGATCGCGCAAACGCCGGGTTTTGGCAAGGTGGCGCGCTTGGCAAGACCGGCTGCCGCCGATACGGTTCGGCCCGTTTCAAGGCAAGGCAGCGCTCACCATGGACGTGTCCAAGATCAGCCCCGGCAAGGACGTCCCCTGGGACATCAACGTGGTGGTGGAGATCCCGCAGGGGTCGTCGGTGAAGTACGAGCTGGACAAGGACAGCGGCGCGATCTTTGTCGACCGGTTCCTGTTCACGCCGATGGCGTATCCGGCCGCCTACGGCTTCATCCCCGGCACGCTCGCCGCGGACGGCGACCCGGCCGACGCGCTGGTGCTGGCGCCGGCGCCGGTGGTGCCGGGGGCGGTGATCCGCGCCCGCCCGATCGGCATGCTGAAGATGGAGGACGAAAGCGGCATGGACGAGAAGATCGTCTGCGTGCCGCACGACAAGATGCACACCCAGTTCACCGAGATCCACGAGGTGATGCAGTTGCCCGAGATCACCCGGCAGGTGATCGAGCACTTCTTCACCCGCTACAAGGATCTGGAACCGGGCAAGTGGGTGAAGGTGACCGGCTGGGCCGGCCGGGAGGAGGCAGGACAAGTGATCCGCGAGGCGATCGCGACGTTCGGGACGTAGTTCAGGAAATCGGAACCCGGTCAGGCGCCTGCATCCGACCCGAAGCAAACCTGCGACGTCCGCTCATCGGGCCGCGTTCACCAGCCGAAAGGCTGACGCCGTCAGGCCTCCGCCAGGGCTAGGTCGACCGCGGCGTCGGCGTGGAGCGCCGTCGTGTCGAACAGCGCCACCGCGCTGTCCTCGGGCCTCACCAGCAGCATGATCTCCGTGCACCCCAGGATCACGGCCTCTGCGCCGCGCTTCACCAGCCGGGCGATCACCTCGCGGTAGGCCTGGCGCGAGGACGGCTCCGCCCGACCCTGGACCAGCTCCTCGTAGATCACCCGGTGCACCAGGGCGCGGTCGTCGTCGCCCGGCACGAGCACGTCCAGCCCATGCCGGCTTGCGAGCCGTCCCTTGTAGAAATCCTGCTCCATGGTGAAGGCAGTCCCGAGCAGGCCGACCTTCTCCAGTCCGGCGCCCTTGATCCGTGCTGCGGTCGGGTCGGCGATGTGCAGCAGCGGCAGCCCGATGGACGCCTGAACCTGATCGGCCATGCGGTGCATCGTGTTCGTGCAGATCACCACGAAGTCCGCGCCGCCACGTTCCAATCGCCGTGCGGCCACGATCAACTCGGCAGCGGCGTCGTCCCAACGTCCGGCATGTTGCAACGCCTCGATCTCCCCGAAGTCGAAGGACCACATGAGGCAGCGGGCCGAGCGCAGGCCGCCCAGGCGGGCCCGGACGGTCTGGTTGATGATCCGGTAGTACTCGGCCGAACTCTCCCAGCTCATCCCGCCGATCAGGCCGATGACCTTCTGCGACACGCTATCCTCCACTCCATGACCAGTCTGGGGAGTGACCCTCGTCCGGCAGGCAAGGTCCGCTCACCACCCATCCCGGCGGTGCGCCTGGCAGGGTCCGGACCCTAGGCCGCCGCGATGGTCTGCTCGATCAGCACCTCGTAGTTGGAAAGATAGTCGCTCATCGACAGGGTGCGCTCGGCGTCCTTGCGGGCGGCGCGGCGCAGGCGCTGCGACAGCGACCGGTTCTCCAGGATCTCCAGCACGCTGTCGGCCAGCGCCTCGGGATCGTGGAACGAGACCAGCAGCCCGTTCTTGCCGTGCCGGATGAACTCCTGCACCGGCCCGGTGTCGCTGCCGACGATGGCGCAGCCCGAGGCCAGCGCCTCGCGCAGCGACCAGGAGGCGACGAACGGGTAGGTCAGGTAGACGTGCGCGTCCGAGCGCTTCAGCAGGTCGGCATAGCTGAGGTAGTCCAGCTTGCCGACGAAGTGCACGCGCGACAGGTCGAGACGGGCGCCCAGCTCGGCGGTGAGGATCTCGCGCCAGCATCCCGAGGCGAGCCTGGCGCCGTAGCTGACGCCGTCGCCGCCGACCACGATCACCCGTGCGTCCGGCCGGTGCTGGAGGATGCGCGGCAGGGCGCGCATGAAGCTGTGGAAGCCACGGTATGGTTCCAGGTCCCGCGCCACGTAGGTGACCAGCTTCTCGCCTGGCGAAACCAGCACGTTGCGCAGCAGGAAGTCCTTCCTCGCCAGGGTCGGGTCGGGCGCGCAGGCGGCGAGGTCGACGCCTTCCCTCAGCACCGAGATGCGGTCCTGCGCCCAGTCCGGATAGGTTGACTTCTGGAACAGGGTGGGCGTCTGGCCGTGGCCGGCGTTGTTCAGCGCCAGCAGGTTGACCGCGTTCTTGGCCCGCACGCGGGGGAACATCGCCGGGTCGTCGGGGAATTCTGGATCGAAGCCGACGTCGAACTTGTCGGTGTGGTAGTAGAACTCGAGGTAGCCCAGCATCGGCGTGTCCGGATACACGTCCGACAGGTTGAGCAGCTCGCCCCATCCGTGATGGCCAATGATGATGTCGGGCTCGAAGCCGAGGGTCTTCAGGCTGCGCGCGGTTTGGGCCACCATCTCGGCGCGCAGCACGGCGAGCTCGAACTCCTGCGCCGCCGGATGGATGCCGGGCGTCACACCACGCGGCAGCTTGTAGAAGGCGCGACGCACGCCAGGCAGGACGTTGCTGTTCGGCTCGCTGATGAACACCACCTCGTGCTCGCCCTGCCGGGTGAGGTGGCGGACCAGGTGCAGGAACTGGCCCGGGAAGTTCTGGTGGACGAACAGGTATCGCAAGAAACAGCCTGACAGTCGCTCGATGGCAAAACCCGAGGCGTCGCGCATCGACATGGACGCATGACGAACGCGGCAACCGAAGAGCCGACCGGCCGCTCGGAGCCCCATTCAGCGCATGCGCAGCTTTATGAACCGATAACGAACCTGTCGCATAGGTACCGGGCGCGGCGCACGAGGATCAGCGCCGTCCCTTGCCGCCCGCCTTGGCGACCGATCCGCTCCGGACGGAGGACCGGGCGGGCACGGTGCGTGCGGGCGGTGCGGGAGGAAGCGGCTTCTCGGCCTTTCCCTTGACGGCGACCGGCCGCGGCGGCTCGGCGCGGGACGGGCGGCGCGCCGTTTTTGTAAGTTTAGGCGGATCAGGGTCTGATACTCCTTTCTATTCTTCGGCAGCGTCGGTGTCGAGCGGCAGTATCTCCACCAGGAACGCCTCAAGCGGCGCCAGGCTTGGCGCCTCGGCGGTCTCGGTGCCGTCCACCGGGCCGATCGCGGTGCCGTCGGTGAAGGTGGCGCTGAGGCGGATCTCGTAGCGCTCCGCGGCGTCGTTCTTCAAGCGGACGCGAAGGCCCAGGATCGGCAGCGCCATGCCGCGGGAGCCGCAATAGGTGCCGCCTTCGGCCCAGGGCGAAAGCCAGCCCTTGCCGAGCACCGCCTGGTACTCGATGTCGGTAGGCTCGACGAAGCGGCTCGGCGCAATGGCAAAGCCCTCGATCCAGTTCTGGCTGCCGCGCACGCCCATCCAGTCGCCGAGCCGGGTCAGCACGTCGCCGCGCCGCTGCACGTGGGCGGCGACCTCGGGCTTGCCGGGCGGCTCCGGAGCGGCGGGTGCCGCCTCCGCCGGTGGTGCTGCAGCCGCCGCCTGCCCGCTCGCCTGCGTTGGGGCGGCCGACGCCTCGCTTAGGCGCAGCACCTGCAGCTTGGGCGCCTCGACCGTGCTGTTCACCGTCTGGTAGATCGTCACCAGCACCTGCGACGGCGCCCCACTGACGCGCACCAGCGCTGCGTTCCCTTCCCCGCCCAGCCACCCATCAGGATTGAAGGTGCTGATCGACAGCGAGTCCGCATGGGTGGAGGGCGGCCGGGTGATCCGCACCCCGGGAAGCCCGGTTTGCGGGTCCGGCGGCGCCCCGCCGGGACTGTGAAAGACGCAGAACAGCCCGCGGTCGAGCAGCATCAGGTGCGCGGACACCTTGAGCTCCGTCACCATCTTCTGGTTCGGTGTCGGACTGGTCTGCGACATCGGCGGTTCCGTTCCTGCCTGCCCGGCGCGGGCGGGTTAGCGTGCTGGCGGGCGATGGTGCGACGGCGGAGGCCGCGCCGCAATGGGCTGCTTGGACGCAGACGGTGGCGGAATGACGGCGGAATGACGCTGGCACAGGCGCAGCAGCAGGCGGTTCAGCTCCGGGATCGGCAGCCCGAGCGGAAGCACCGCGCCGCGGCCGGTGCGCCGTATACGCTCCGCCGGTGCACCGAGATCGAAGGCGGCGACGGCCAGGCCGGCCCGCCAGGCAAGAGCCAAGGTGAAGCACCAGGTTTCCGGCCACACCGACGGCAGCAGCGCCAGGTCCGCCTCCTGGGCACGAATCAGCGGCACCGCGTCCTCCTCGCGATACTCGCCGGTTACGAACAGGCAGCCGGCCTCCATCAGCGCCATGTCGTCCGGAGTGTGGCCGACCACCACGAACTCGATCGGCAGCTGCCGGGCGCGCGCGTCGACCAGGCAGGCCTGCAGCACTTCGGAACCCTTCTCGCGCCCGATGCCGCCGATCACCACGATCCTTGCCGGCTTGGGCTGCGCGGCGGCGGCGCTGCGGCCGGACGCGTTGCCTGGCCGGGGAGCCAGCGACGACACCGCGGCGAGCCGCTCCAGCGACAGGTCCGGCCGGTCGTCCTCCCATGGCACCACCTCGGGACGCAGACGCGGGAAGTGCCGTGCCATGCGGTTCGCCGCGTCCTGCGAGGGCGCCACCACCCGGCGCGCCGCCTTCAGCTCGGCGCCAGAGCGGGCCAGCAGGGCGGGCATGGAGATCTCCTCCAGCAGGTTGCTGCCCTGGATGGCGATGCAGGCCTCGCAGCCGGCCACGTCCGGCTCGCCGCAATAGCGGCCGCCGGGGCCGACCAGGGCGATCCGCTGACAGAACCAGGCATAATCGTGAACATAGGCGTCGAAGGGGATGCCCAGCCGGACGCATAAGGAGCGGACCTGCGGATGGTGACCGAGCAGGTGATGCCATTCCGCATGCAGCACCCCTTCCGCGCCCAGCAGCGCCACCAGCGCGTCCAGCTCGTCCGGCAGGGCATAGCGCAGGTTGGGAAAGGTTTCCTCGGAGGCGGCGTCGGACAGCGCCACGCCGCCCGGATCCGGCCGCAGCACGATCGGGCGGATGCCCTGCGCCCGGAGCAGCCGCGCCCGCTCCCCCACCACGCGCTCCACCCCGCCGCCCTGGGCATGGGTGACCAGCAGCACCGCGCGCGGTGCCATGTCGCGGTTGGCGCGCATCCGCCTGGCCTGCACCCAGCGCGCGAGGTCCAGCCGACGGCGCGCGGCGGCCAGCGGATCGGCCTTGATGTGCGCCAGCACCATGTCGTCATAGCCTGGGTGCAGCCGGTTCAGGATCAGGAGGTTGCGACGCATGAGCTCGGTGCGCGCGGCGCCGAACGACACGTTGCCGACGTGGCCGACATAGGCGCCGAGCGCTGCGACATGGCGCCAGCCGAGGTGGCGGGCGCGGAGGCACCAGTCGTTCTCCTCGCCATACCCTTGTGCGAACAGGTCCTCGCGCAGCAGCCCGACCTGGTCGAGGCAGTCGCGGCGGAGGTACATGCAGAAGCCGTTGCCGGTCGGGATGTCATGCACCGCATTGCCGTTGGCACGTGAGGCGAGCGCCATCAGGCGCCGGGTGCCGGCGAGGTCGGGCGCCTTGTTGCGTGCGCGATGATCGGGGTAGCTGAGGATGCTGGCGTCGTTGGACAGCGGCGTTGCGGAGCCGACCTCCGGCGCGCCGTAGGCGGCGCCTCGCAGCGCCTCTAGCCAGCCAGGGGCAACCAGCGTGTCGCTGTTGAGCAGCACCACGTCGCGGTCCGGACAGGCGGCGATGCCGTCGTTGGCGCTGGCCGGGAACCCGCCGTTGCTCGCACGCCGGATCAGACGGATCCGGCCAGCCTCGGCCATCTTGTCCAGTACTTCGACCAGCGCCGGCTCCGGCGACGCGTCCTCGACCGCTACCAGCTCGGTGCCGGCCGGAACGCTCGCCAGCACGCTGTCAAGGCAGTCCAGGGTGCGGCGCAGGTGGCGATAGATCGGCACCACCACGCTGGCCGGCCGGGACGGGCCGATCCGCGGCGACCGACCCACCGTGGAGGCGGACACCGGCAGGAACGGCGGCAGCTCCTGCATCGGGACGGGGGCTTGGTCGGCACCCCGATTGCGGCGGCTGAACCGCGCCTGCAGCAGCGCCGCCGCAGCACCCGCGCGCAGCTCAAGGCCCGGGTCGAGCGGGCTGCCCATCAGGGCCTGGCCGTTGCGGCCGCGCACCTCCACGGTCCCGTCGAGCTGCGCCTCGGTGATGCCGGCGAAGCGCAGCAGCCGGGGTCGGGCCAGCGGCACGTCCGGCGACACGATCTCGGCGAACTGCTCCATCGCTGCGACGACGGGCGGTCCGAAAGCCGGGATCAGGGTCAGCACCGGGACACGCTCGGGCTCACCTGGATGCCAAACCCAGCCGTGCAGGTGGCCGTCCTTTACCTCCACGAAGCCCTCAATGCGCCCGATCGCCTGGATGTCGATCGGGCTGCCCAGCAGCGGCCGGCCGCCGCGGACCACCTCCAGCCGCCTCCCCTGCGACCAGGCTCCGTCCAGAACGATCCGGTTGTTCCGGGTGCGCAGCCGAGCCGGCACTCCGTCCAGCCGCACCGACAGCGCGTCGCGTCCGGTCCTGGCGGAACCGGGTGCCGGCGGACGGTCGAGGTGCAGGGTACCATCGCCGGACAGGCCGCACCAGCCGGGCCACCCGGCGGCGCGGGCGACCTTGCCGAGCAGGCCGGGCACCGCCTCGTCCGGCGCGTTGCGCGACAATGCCTCGCCGACCGCGAATGCGGCCTCGTCATGAGAGCCCGCGGCGCGGCGCGCAG
>CAXTOD010000111.1:3070-9015 GCA_964245705.1 uncultured Acetobacteraceae bacterium | reverse complement strand
GCAACGCGCAGGTGATCAAGACCGTGCGCGGCGGCGGCTACGTGCTGGCGGCCGACGTCGAGCGGGTCTGACGCCCTTCCCGTCATGCCGTCCGCCGGGAAGCCGACCGCCGTCCGGCTCCTGCCGCGCAGGCTCCTGCCTCGAAGCCTGGCCGCGCGCACGGCGCTGGTCCTGCTGGCGGGGCTGGTGGTGGTGCAGTCGGTGGGGCTGGCGATCCACGCGCTGGACCGCATCGACTTCGCCCGCCTGAACAACGAGCGCGAGGTCGGGGGGCAGGTCGCCGGCATCAACCGCATGGTGGCCGACACCGCCTCGCTGGCGCGCGACGACGAGCTGCAGCGGGCGCACCTGCCGCCCGGCTTCCATGCCTTCCTGACCACCGTGCCGGTGCTGGGCACCCTTCGCCCGGCGCCGGAGCCGATCCAGCGCACCCTGCTGCACCACCTGTTCGCCATGCCGATCCCGTTCCGCCTGCGGCCGGTGCAGGTGGTGATCGCCAACAACCTCGCAGGCCGCATGCCGTCCGGACCCTATGGCGGCGAGCGTCCGCCGGACGCCCCTCCGCGCCCGGGCCAGGAGCTTGCGCCCTGGCGCGGCCTGCACCCGTCCGGACCGCCGCAGGACTGGATGGGCGACCGGCCGCTGGAGCGCCGGCGGCCCGGCCAGCCGATCGCCGGCCTCGGGCGCTCGTATGCCATCGCCATGCAGCTGCCGGACGACGACCGCTGGCTGACGGTGCGCTTCGTCATGCCGCTGGCCGACCCGTTCCTGTCGCCGACCCTGCCGATCGCCTTTCTGGTGATGACCATCGCCGCCGGGCTGCTCAGCGTGTGGGCGGTGCGACGCCTGACGGCACCCCTGCGCATCCTGGCGATCGCCGCCGAGCGGCTGGGGCGCGACGTCAACTCCGAGCCGCTGCCGGAGAACGGGCCGACCGAGGTCGCCACCGCCGCGGTCGCCTTCAACACCATGGCCAGCCGCATCCGCCGCTTCGTCACCGACCGCACCCTGCTGCTGACCGCGATCGGCCACGACCTGCGCACGCCGATCACCCGACTCAAGCTGCGCTCGGAGTTTATCGAGGACGAGGAGCTGCAGGCGAAGTTCCTGGCCGACCTCGACGAGCTGGAAGCCATGGTGTCCGCCACCCTGGCCTTCGGCCGCGACAGCGCCGACCGCGAGCCGATGGTGCCGCTCGACCTGAACGCCCTGCTCAGCACCATCCTGGACGACGCGGTGGACGGCAGGCCGGCGCTGGCCGACCGGGTCGGCTTCGCGGCGCCGCCGCCCCCCGTCACCATCCAGGCCCGGTCGCTGGCGCTGAAGCGGGCGCTCACCAACCTGGTCGGCAACGCGATCAGCTATGCCGGCGGCGTGCGGGTGACGCTGCGGCCGCGCGACGACGGCCACGTCGTGGTGCTGATCGAGGACGACGGTCCGGGCATCGCGCCGGACCAGCTCGAGCGGGTGTTCGAGCCGTTCGTCCGGGTGGAGACCAGCCGCAACCGGGAAACCGGCGGCACCGGGCTCGGCCTGTCGATCGCCCGCAACATCGTACGCGGCCAGGGCGGCGACATCACGCTGGCCAACCGCGCCCCGCACGGCCTGCGCGCCACGGTGACGCTGGTGGCGTGAGTCGCCGGCCGTCAACGCTCAGGCCGACGGCGGTCGCACGGGTATGGCGGCAGCCAGCACGGCCAGCCGAGGCCGACCGATGCCCCCCAGCGCACCGGGGTCCCGTCCGCGCCCGGACCCCTCGGATCGTCCGCCACAAAGGCGACCGGTCCGGCGAACGGATCCTGCAGCGCGACCAGGCGCACCCCTTCGGAGTCCGGGATCGCCCTGAACTGGAGGATGTTGCGCCGGATGCCGTGCGCATCCCGGACCGCGGACGCGCCGAAATAGGCGGCACGGAACGCCGGCGTCGGCCCGGGATACTGCACGAGCCAGGCCGGCGTCCCGTTGCCGGCCTGGACCGGCAGCACGCGCAGGCTGAGCGGCACCATCACGGCCGCGCACGTTCCGGCCACGAGACGGCGGCGCGGGCCGTGCCACAGCGCCCGCACGGCGACGAAGCCGAGCAGGGCGAACCCGGGCAGGGTCCACTTGAAGTAGTGGACGTTCTCGTAGCGCCACAGGCCGGACGGCAGCAGGTCGCCATAGGATACGAACAGCGCGACATAGGGCACGACCAGCAGCGTCAGCAGGAGGAGGTTTCCCCGGGCGCGACCGCGTTCGAGCGCCGGAAGCGCTGCCATGCCGGCCATCCCCAGCGCCATCCACGGCAGCCGCTCCAGCATCCCGGCGCCGTCGGGATACCAAGGCCGGGGATCGATCAGCAGCGTGTAGGCCTTCCAGCCGAGCCCGTGCAGGTGGAAGCCCAGGCTGCGCGACTGGACCATGTACGGGCTGGGATGCGGACCGTAGATGCGCAGGTACAGCAGCGCCCACGGGAGCAGCACCGTGCCGAAGCCCAGGGCGATCCAGCCCGGCCCGGCAGCGCCGCGTCCCGTCCCGCGCCGCGCAGCCAGCAGGCTGTCGACCGCCACGAACGACGCCCAGCACCCGACGATCAGCAGGTCGGCCGGCCGCGTGACCGGGATCAGCGCGGCAAGGGCGCCCAGTGCTCCCGCCCTCGCCTTCCGCCTCGCATGGGCTGTGTCGGCAGGAGCCGACCGGGAGATCGCGGTCAGCGCCAGCAGCCACCAGATCAGCGCCGCGGACAGGGTGGTGTTCCAGGGCTGCGCCCAGGCCGACAGGATCGGCTGCATGACCACAGAGCCCAGCAGGAACAACGGCACGGCGGCCGCCGCCGGAACGCCGCATCGCCCGGCGAAGCGAACGTATCCGGCATAGGCGGCGAGGAGGCAGGCCAGGTCGGGCAGCAGGAAGACGTGGCCCCAGCCCGGGCCGGTGGTCCAGTGCGTGACAAAGGCGAACAGGGCGACCAGCAGCGGATAGCCGAGCGGATACCAGTGCCGCGCCGGATGAAGATCGCCGGACGCCAGCGCCTGCGCCGACAGGAGGTATCGCGACTGGTCGAACCAGCCGAACCAGCCGACCGGGGACCGGACCGAGTTCCCCGGCGCCCCCGGATCGTTCGCATAACTCCACAGATAGGCGACCGCGAGCAGCACGGCGCCCAGCCGGATCCAGTGCCGCTCCGCTTCCGCGGCCCGCGCGGCGGCCGCAACCGAGGCGGCATGGCGAAGAAGGGAACGCATGGAATGCCGCTCGACCGATCCTGACGACGTCCTATGTCATCCGGCCCGGCACCGACACAATCCTGCCGCTCCGCCCGGACTTAGGCCGGACGCGGCCCAGGCGCAGGGCGAGGCGCGTGACCGGCCGCCCCTGCCGCATCCGGCGTCGCGCTGCTACACCGCAGCCTCATCCGCTCCGGACCCGTCCATGCTTCAGCGTCTTTATGCCCGCGTGCTGGCCCTCGCCGCGACGCCGGCGGCTCCGGCCTGGCTGGCCGCGGTCGCGGTGGCCGAGGGCAGCGTCTTCCCGGTGCCGCCGGACTTCCTGCTGATCCCGCTGGTGCTGGCACGGCCCGACCGGGCCTGGAGGCTGGCGGCGATCTGCACGCTGGCCAGCCTGTGCGGCGGGGCGATCGGCTGGCTGATCGGCGCCGAGCTGGTCCACCTCGCGGCACGGCTGATCCATCTCTACCACGCCCAGCACGCGCTGGCGGTCTACCGCGACCGCTTCGCCCGCTACGGCTTCGCCGTGATCCTGCTGAAGGGCCTGACGCCGGTTCCCTACAAGGTGGTCGCGATCGCCGCCGGCGCGGCGCATTACAGCCTTCCGTTGTTCCTGCTGGCGAGCCTCCTCACCCGCGGCGCCCGCTTCTTCCTCCTCGCCGCGCTGCTGCGCCGCTTCGGGGAACGGGCGGAAGCGTTCATCGCGCGCCGCCTCCCCGTTCTGGCCGCCGTTGCAGCAATCCTGATCGTCGGCGGCGTGTTGGTAGCCTTGCGCGCGTGAACTCGGAGAGGCCGGATGGGCAAGCAGATCGCGGACTACGCCGTTGTCGGCGACGGCCAGACCGTCGCCCTGATCGCCCGCGACGGCTCGGTCGACTTCCTGTGCTGGCCCCGCTTCGACGACGACAGCCCGTTCAACGCCATCCTCGGCGACGACGGAAACGGGCACTGGCGGATCGCGCCCGCCGCGGCTCACGGGCCCGAGCCGACGGTCGAGCGCCGCTATGCCGGCGACACCCTGATCCTCGAAAGCCTGTGGTCCGCGTCCGGCGGCCGGGTCCGCGTCACCGACTTCATGCCGCCGCGCCCCGACGATTCCGACGCGCCGTCTGTCCTGATCCGCATCGTGGAAGGCCTCGACGGCCAGGTGCCGATGCACATGTCGCTCCGCCTGCGCTTCGACTACGGCAGCATGTCGCCCTGGACCCGGCCGCACGACAACGGCGTGCTGTGCGAGATCGGCCCGAACCAGGTGGTGCTCCACAGCCCGCTGCCGGTCACGCCGGGGGATGCCGAAGGCCGGCTCGACTTCACGATGGCGGCCGGCCAGCGGCAGGTGTTCGTGCTGGGCTACACCACCGCCCACTGCGCGCCGGCGCCGATGCCGGACGCGGCCGCCGCGCTGCGCGACACCAACCGGTACTGGCGCGACTGGATGGCGCGCTACGACAAGCGCACGCCCTGGGACGTGGCGGTGAAGCGGTCTCTGCTGACGCTCAAGGCGCTGATCCACGCGCCCACCGGCGGCCTGCTCGCCGCCGCCACCACCTCGCTGCCGGAGCAGCCCGGCGGCTCGATGAACTGGGACTACCGCTACACCTGGCTCCGCGACGCCACCTTCACCCTGACCGCCCTGCTGAACGCCGGCTACCAGGAGGAGGCGAAAGCCTGGAGCGACTGGATCAAGCGCGCGATCGGCGGTGACCCGAACAAGATACAGATCATGTACCGGCTCGACGGGCGGCGGCACCTCGACGAGTGGGAGGCGGACTGGCTGCCCGGCTGCGAGGGCGCGCGGCCGGTGCGGATCGGCAACCAGGCCGCCGCCCAGACGCAGCTCGACGTGCTGGGCGAGCTGGTCGACGCGATGCATTTCAGCCGTCGCGCCGGCCTCGATACCCAGGAGCGCGCACTGGAGGTCGAGGCCGTGCTGATCAGGCACATCGAGCAGGTGTGGGACCGGCCCGGCTCCGACATCTGGGAGAACCGCGGCGAGCCGAAACGCTACACCTACTCGACGGCGATGGCCTGGGTGGCGCTCGACCGCCACCTGCACGGCCACGACAGCGCGGACCGGCTCGACGACGGCCGGCGCGATGCCCTGACCGGGCTCGCGCAGACCATCCACGACACGGTCTGCGAGAAGGGCTTCGACCCGAAGCGCAACAGCTTCGTGCGGGCCTTCGGCGACGACGCGCTCGACGCGTCCCTGCTGCTTCTGCCGCTGGTGGGCTTCCTGCCAGTGTCCGACCCGCGGATCGCCGGCACGATCGCCGCCATCGAGGCCGAGCTGGTCGAGGACGGCTTCGTGCGCCGCCAGAAGGCGCCCGACACGGGCGGGCGCGAGGGCAGCTTCCTCGCCTGCTCCTGCTGGCTGGCGCAGTGCATGGTGCTGCAGGGCCGGCGTGACGAGGCGCGCGCCATGATCGACCGCATCGCCGACGTGTCCAACGATGTCGGCCTGCTGTCGGAGGAGTACCACGTCGGCGAACGCCGCCTCGTCGGCAACATCCCGCAGGCGCTGTCGCATCTGGGGCTGATCAACGCGGTCCTGCAGTACTGCGACGAGGGGATCAGCCGCACCCGCTGACGAACCGCGTCCCGATGCGGGCGTTGCTCGCGCCGAGCCGGCGGAAACCGGCCAGGGAAAACAGGTCATGGCCGAAATCGTCGTCATCACCGGAGCGGGCGCGGGCGTCGGCCGCGACTCAGGCGGAGTTCTTGCCGCGGCTGGGCTCG
>CAXTOD010000111.1:0-3060 GCA_964245705.1 uncultured Acetobacteraceae bacterium | reverse complement strand
GCGCGAGTTCGCGCGGCGCGGCTGCAACGTCGGCCTGATCGGCCGCAACCGGGCGCGCCTGGACCAGGCGGCAGAGGAGGCGCGCGGCCTGGGCGTGCGCGCCGAGGTCGCGATCGCCGACATGGCCGACGCGGCAGCGGTGGAGGCTGCTGCCGAGGCGATCGAGCAGGCGCTCGGGCCCATCACCGTGTGGGTCAACAACGCGATGGCGACCATCTTTGCTCCGGTCTCTGAGCTGACGGCGGACGAGGTCCGGCGCGGCACGGAGGTGACCTATCTCGGCACCGTGCACGGCACCATGTCGGCGCTCAAGCGCATGCGCCGGCGCGGCCGCGGCACCATCGTCAACGTGGGCTCGGCGCTGGCCTACCGCTCGGTGCCGCTGCAGGCGGTATACTGCGGCGCCAAGTCGGCGATACGCGGCTTCACCGACAGCCTGCGCTCGGAGATCCTGCACGACGGCGACGACATCCACCTGACCATGGTGCACTTGCCGGCGGTGAACACGCCGCAGTTCGACTGGGCGCTGAACAAGACCGGCTACCAGGCGCAGCCGGTGCCGCCGATCTATGAGCCGGAGGTGCCGGCGCGGGCGATCGCCTACGCCGCGTTCCACCATCGTCGCGAGTGGTGGGTCGGCTTCCCCACCGTGCTGGCGATCATGGCCAATCGGATCGCGCCGAGCCTCGCCGACCGCTACCTCGCCAGCGCCGGCTATTCGGGGCAGCTGACGAAGCAGCACGCCAATCCTGACGCGCCCAACAACCTGTACGAGAGCGTCGACGGGCCGGAACAGGCGCATGGCCGCTTCGACGACCGGTCGCGCACCGGCAGCTGGGAAGTGTTCTCCTCGCGCCACCGGGGTCTGGTCGTGGCGGCAGTCGCCGCCGGCGTGGCGGGCCTCGCGGTGATGCAGCGCAAGGCCGTCGCCGCACGGCGCTGAAGCCTGCGTGTCGCGGCCTCCTCTTCCCGGCTCGGGACCTGGTTCAGCCGCGGTCCCGGACCCAGCAACCGATCACCGCCGCCAGCGCGGTCGGATCGACGTGCCATGGCGCGTGAACGTTGCCGGGCATCGCGGCAAGCTCGTCGTCGCGCGTGAATCCCATGACCACGTCAAGGGTGGCGGCGTTCTCGTGGGTCGCATGCAGGAACTGCTCGGAATAATGCACCAGCAGCGGCGACACGAGCAGCAGGACCGCCCTGGCGCGACCCTGGAACGCGATGTTGAACATGTTGCTGCCACTGCAACCCGCGATCAGGCGGGCGCCGGCGAACAGCCTGATCTGGGTGTTCAGGTCGAGCCGCTCGGGATGGATCACGGCGAAGCCGTGGCGGACGAACAGCTCCTCCACCTCCCCCTCCTCGACTAGGCGCCGGGTCGGGTTGAGCCGGCGGGACACGTAGAGCCGCTCGACCACCGGCGGCGCGCCGGGCGCGACCCGGTCGCGCATGCGGGCCCACAGCGCGGCGGAGGGTGCTGCGACGTAGTGCTGGATCTGCAGCGCCTTGGTCGCAACCATCAGCTCGGCGCAGCGGACCGGCCGGTCGATGAGCACGATGTCGCCCCGGGCGATCCCGGCCGCCTCGATCAGAGTCCGGACGAAGGCGTGGGTCGGCCGCGTGCACAGCACGAGCAGCCGGCGGATGCCGAGATAGGCCAGGCAGTAGGCGTGGGCCCAGGCGGGGGCGAGCAGGTCCAGCATCACGTGCCCGAACCAGTCGAGATGCTGGTGGTCGAGGTAGAGCACCGGGTCGCGTATTTCGTCCCCGACCGGACGCGTCGGCTCGCCACGGTCGACGAGATGCCAGCCGTCGGCGGCCTCGGTCATGTGCCGGTGCTGGTAGGCCTCCCACGGCGCGCTGAAGCTTTCGGTCAGCACCGCAGCATCGCGGAGCATCACGCCGCCCGGAACGCACACGACGTCGCGCAGCCGGGTGATCGCGAGCGGCGGATGCGCGACGGCGGAGCGGAAGCCCGGCCCCTGGTCCGGCATGCCGATCGGTCGCTGGATCGGCATCTCCGTCCCGTCCACCGTCCGGCAGGGACCGGCAGGCTGCACGACGTGGCAGCGCACCGGCGGCAGCGTCGTGGTTCCGGCCTCGAGCGCCACGAAGGCGCCTTCGTGGCCGGAGACGAAGCCGGCCCGGTCCAGAAGCGGCACCAGCCGCCCGGCATCGACCCGGTGGTAGGGGCCGCCCTGCAGCCGATCCCGCAGGGCCGGGATCACCGCCTTGCCGTTCCTGTCCGGCGGAGCCGGCTCAGCTCGGCTTCGACGGCCGCTGCTCGCTGCTGTGCACCATGCCCATGTGCGCGGTCAGCGCCCGCACCACCTTCTCGATGTCGCTCGGCGGCAGCACGAAGCCGACCGGCCCGAACGCCGGGTGCTGGAAGGCGATGATCGAGCCCTCGGTCAGCGCTTCCGGCTGCACCGTCCACTTGGTCTGGTAGACCGGGGTGAAGGCGGCGCCCTCCATCGGCGGCACCGCGCGCTTGTCCACCATCGCCGCCCGCGCCTGGCCCAGGATGGCGATCAGCTGGCCCAGCTGGTCGAGCGTCAGCGGCACGTCGCCCTCGAGCCCGCTTTCCGGCAGCAGGGTCAGGGTGGTGACCTGCCGGTCATCCGAAACCGCAACCTGCATCCGTGCCGGACGTGCGCTCATCTGATTCTCCCGCTGCGAGACCTGCTCCACCCTACAGGATCGAAGCCGCCCGGCATGAAGCCTTTGTCAATCCGTCGATCCGGAACCGGGCCGATGCGGCGCCCCGCCCCACACCCACCAGTCCGGACGCTCCAGCGCGGTTGCCGCGGCGACCGCGTCCGCGGCGTCAGCGAACAGCCCGAAGCAGGTCGCCCCGGACCCGCTCATCCGCGCCAGAAGGCAGCCGCGCTGCCGCCCGATCGCGTCCAGCACCTCGGTGATCGCGGGACACAGCGC
Organism: uncultured Acetobacteraceae bacterium; assembly: GCA_964245705.1. GTDB lineage: Bacteria > Pseudomonadota > Alphaproteobacteria > Acetobacterales > Acetobacteraceae > Lichenicola. The sequence continues at coordinate 123 of CAXTOD010000111.1, read as the reverse complement.
GACCGCCGCCGTCTGGAGGTCGTTGTGCAGGCGGCCGAGGTCGGCCGCCATCGCGCGAGCGTCGGGCCAGGCGTCAGGCAGGTCCGCCGGCGCCCGCACCCCCGGCGCCCGCGCCCGCAACAC
>CAXTOD010000110.1:3344-9067 GCA_964245705.1 uncultured Acetobacteraceae bacterium | reverse complement strand
GGCAGCCTGCGCGCCGAGCCGGGCGGCAGGGGCGGCGGCGGCACGGGCGGCCTGTCCCTGGTCGGGCTCGGCTCCGGCGTCGCCAAGCACTTCGCCGGCTGCTGCCACCCGCTGCCGGGCGACCGCATCGTCGGCATCGTCGCCAACGGCAAGGGCATCACCGTGCACACCGCCGGCTGCCAAACGCTGGAAAGCTTCGCCGCCACCCCCGAGCGCTTCCTCGACATCGACTGGGACTACGACGGGGTCGGGCGCGGCCAGGCGGCGGAAACCCATGTCGGACGGATCAGCGTGATCGCCGCCAACGAGCCGTCGGTGCTGGCGGCGGCGACCAACGCGGTGTCCAGGCAGGACGCCAGCGTGGTCAACCTCAAGATCGTCAACCGCCAGCTCGACTTCATGGAGATCCTGGTGGACGTCGAGGTGCGCGACCTGCGCCACCTGTCCTCGGTGATCGCCGGCCTGCGCTCCGCCGGAGGGATCACCCAGGTCGAACGCGCCAAGGCGTGACGGGCGCCATGGCGACGGTCATCGGGCTCGGCTCCGACCTGTGCGACATCCGGCGGATCGAGCGGGCGATCGCCCGGCACGGCGAGCGGTTCCTCCAGCGCTGCTTCACCGACGCCGAGCGGGCCCGGGCGGCGAGGCGGACGGAAGCGCTGCACGCCGCGACCTATGCCAAGCGCTGGGCGGCCAAGGAGGCCTGCGCCAAGGCGCTCGGCACCGGCTTCAGCCAGGGGGTGTTCCACAGCGACATGGGGGTGGTGAACCTCCCATCGGGCCAGCCGACCCTGCACCTGACCGGCGGCGCGCTGCGTCGGCTCGACCAGCTGATGCCGACGGGCCACCGGCCGCTGCTGCTCCTGAGCATGACCGACGAACCGCCCTACGCCTTTGCGGAGGTGATGATCCAGGCGGTCGCGGATCCCGGCTTCGCTTGACACGGCCCGGCCGCGTCGGCTTCATCCCGCCAGCCCGGACCGCCGTCCGGCCCGCCGCACCACCGAACGCCCTTTCTTGCCTCCTGGGCCGCCGCCGGCCGTCCGGAACCGGCCTCCATCCGGACGCATGCAGCCGCCATGAGCCTGTTCAAGAACACCACCCCCATCCATCCGGTCACCAGGGCGGATGCCAGGAGGGCAAAGGCCGAGGCGAACCGCTCCGGGCTCGGCGAGACCGTGCGGACGATCGTCTACGCGCTGCTGATCGCGGCCGTGGTGCGGACGGTCGCGTTCGAGCCGTTCAACATCCCCTCTGGCTCCATGATCCCGACCCTGCTGGTCGGCGACTACCTGTTCGTATCCAAGCCGTCCTACGGCTTTTCCCGGTTCTCGCTGCCGTTCTCGCCCGACCTGTTTTCTGGCCGGATCATGAACGCCCTGCCGCATCGCGGCGACGTCGCAGTGTTCCGCTACACCCGCGACACCTCCATCGACTACATCAAGCGCATCGTCGGCCTGCCCGGCGACCACATCCAGGTGCGCGACGGCCAGCTGTTCCTGAACGGCGTGCAGGTGCCGCGCACCGACGAGGGCGACTACGTGGCCGTGGACGAGCAGCGGCGCGAGCTCGCCGGCCGGCTCTACGTCGAGACCCTGCCCGGCAGCGGCGGCCACGCGGACGTCCGCCACCGCATCCTGCGCCTGACCGACGAGGGCCAGCAGAACAACACGCCGGAATACGTGGTGCCCCCCGGCTACTTCTTCGCCATGGGCGACAACCGCGACGACAGCGCCGACAGCCGCTTCATGGACGACCTCGGCTACGTGCCGCTGGAGAACCTGGTCGGCAAGGCGGAGCTGATCTTCTTCTCCTACGACGCCCGCTATCCGGTCTGGGAGTTCTGGGAATGGCCGGTCGAGATACGCTGGAGCCGGCTGTTCCGTTGGGTGCATTGACCGAGGCGGAGCAGGACGCGCTCGCCGGGATCGAGCGCACCATCGGCTGGCGGTTCCGCAAGCCCACGCTGCTGCGCGAAGCGCTGACCCACCGCTCGGCCGCGCACGAGGCGCGCGGCGGCGGGGCAGGGGGACGGCACAAGCGCCGGCCGCCGCACAAGGGGCCAGGACAGAAGGGGCACGGCTCCAACGAGCGGCTGGAGTTCATCGGCGACCGCGTGCTGGGCCTGCTCATGGCCGAATGGCTGATCGAGCGCTACCCGGACGAGCAGGAAGGCCATCTCGGCCCGCGCCTGGCGCAGCTGGTGTCGCGTCCGGTGCTGGCACAGATCGCCGCCGAGCTCGGCTTCCGCGAGGCGCTGGACGTGGCGCCGCACGAGGACCGCGCCGGCATACGCGACGCCGCCAACGTCCTGGCCGACAGCGTGGAGGCGGTGCTGGGCGCCACCTATCTCGACGGCGGCCTCGAGCCGGCGCGTGCGTTCGTCCGCTCCGCCTGGAGCGCCGTCATCGCCGGCCAGACCCTGCCGCCCAAGGATGCCAAGACCGCGCTGCAGGAATGGCTGCTGGGACGCGGCCTGCCGCTCCCCGTGTACCTGCTGGAGGCGGCCGAGGGTCCCTCGCACGCACCGCGCTTCACGATACGCGCGGAAGCCGCCGGGCGCTCGGCGACCGGCGAGGCCGGGACCAAGCGGATCGCCGAAAGCCTCGCCGCCGCCGACCTGCTGGGACAGCTGCTGTGACCGCGGGTCCCGCCCCGATGGCGGAGCGCTGCGGTTTCGTCGCCATCGTCGGCGCCCCCAACGCCGGCAAGTCCACCCTGCTCAACCGGCTGACCGGCGCCAAGCTGTCGATCGTCAGCCCCAAGGCGCAGACCACCCGGTTCCGCGTGCTCGGCATCCTGGTGCGCAGGGTCGCGGGCACGTTGAGCCAGCTCCTGCTGGTCGACACGCCTGGCATCTTCAAGCCACGCCGCAAGCTCGACCGCGCCATGGTCGCCGCCGCCTGGACCGGGGCCGAAGATGCCGACATCACCCTGCTTCTGGTGGACAGCCAGAAGGGCCTGACCGACGGCGTGCGCGCCATCGCCGAGCGCCTGCGCACCACGCGCCGCCGCACCTGGCTGGTGCTGAACAAGACCGACGCGGTGGAACGCGGCCAGCTGCTGCCGCTGACCAAGGCGCTGGCCGAGCTCCTGCCGTTCGAGCACGTGTACATGGTGAGCGCCCGCAAGGGCGACGGCCTGGACGACCTGCTCGACGCGCTGGCGCTGGCGCTGCCGGAAAGCCCGTTCCTGTATCCCGAGGACGACCTCACCGACTTGCCGGACCGCCTGCTGGCGGCCGAGCTGGTGCGCGAGCAGATCTTTCTGCAGACCCAGGAGGAGATCCCGTACTCCTGCACGGTGGAAACCGAGAGCTTCCAGGAGCGGCCGGACGGCTCGGTGCGGATCGAGGCCACGATCTACGTGTCGCGCGCCGGCCACAAGGCGATCCTGATCGGCGAGAACGGCAGCCGGATCAAGGAGATCGGCGCCAAGGCGCGTCACGGCCTGTCCTCGCTTCTGGAGCGGCCCTGCCACCTGTTCCTCAACGTCAAGGAACGCGCCGGCTGGGACGAGGAAGGGGCGCGCCTGCGGGCAATCGGGCTGGACAACCTGGACTGACCGGTCGACGTGCCGGACGGATGGCAGCTCCTGGCGGGGAGTCGGTAGCGGCCGGTTGTTTCGGCCGTGCCACAGCTACAGGCGGATCAGGTGCAGCTTGGGGCCCCGTCCGCCCGAAGCGGCAACACCGTTCCCGGCTGCCGGACGCCCAGGTGTCGCCCCGTGTCGGGCAGTGCGAACGCACGATCGGGAGCCAGCACCTCGCGCGGCGACGCAGTCTTCCACCATCCCTGGAACCCGACAGGGCACCCGCTGGTGACGCCGATCGATCGCTTCCGTGACCGGCTCATGGCCCGAAACCGCCCGGAGACGGTGGCGTGTTACAGCAGCACCACCGCGTTGTAGACCATGTGCAGCAGTACGGCCGGGGCCAGATGGCCCGACTTCCGGAACAGCATCGCGTTGCTGATGCCGAGCAGTGCTACCGGCAGCCACGACAGCACGGGATGGTAGATGGCAAAGAACGCAGCGCTCCCTCCGATGGCGGCCCAGCCGCCCCATTCCCGGTCCAGAGCGCGGTAGAGCAGCCCGCGGAACAGGAACTCCTCGGCAGGCGGGGCGACGATCACGGCAAGAAGGAACGACCACTCGCGGTAGTACGGCAAGGCGGCGGACGGATCGGGCCGGTCCAGGATCGCGCGCGCCCAGGCAAGCTCATGCAGGCCGAGCAGGTAGAGGTGGGCAGCGCCACCCAGCATCGCGCCGCTCAACCCGCCGACGGCGAGGAAGACGAACATGCGGCGACGTGCGGCGATCCCGAGCTGCGGCGACACCGCGTTCCATCTCCACGGGGCGGATGCCCTCACGTTCCGCGTGCGCAGGAAGTGCGTCATGCCCAGGCCGACCACCGCAGCTGCCACGGCATAACCGGAGGTACGCGCCGCAAGGGCCCAGCCCGGTCCGGCGAAGGCCTGGATGGTGCCGGTGATCACCGCGCCGCCATCGATCAGGGCGGCGATCGCGACCATGGCGTGCATCAGGGTCGGCGGGTCCGGCCGCCGTTCCGACCAGGGGTCGAACAGGTAGGGCAGGCGGGCGCGGAAGTTCTGCCACATCGCCGCCCCGGCCAGGCCGGAGTAGACGATCCCGGACGCCGCGACCGGCCACTGCCGGGTCAGGACGCCGATGCTGAAGGTGAGCGTTCCGAGGTAGGTCGCCCAGCGGCGGCTGCTGGGGACCTTCTCCGCCTCGCCGGACGATCCGGCCACGGTGACCAGCGTCACCGTCTTCAGCGCCATGCTGTAGCCGAACACGATCCAGCCGACGCCCACCAGCACCACGTCCACCAGATCGCCGGGAAACCGGTAGGCGGCGTAAAGGAGCGGCAGGGCGACGAAGCCGGAGGACACGACCGCCCACAGCCGTGCCTTGGCACGAAGCAGGGCTTCCAGACCGTGCGGCCAGGTCATCGCGATCCAGAGCGCCGAGCCCTCGGAGGCGAGCGACTTCGGACCGAGCACGATCAGGAAATAGGTGCCGAACAGGATGGCGGCACCACAGATCGCGTTCCACGCATGGCCCGCGTCCGCAACCAGGCCCCGCATGTTGAACAGCTGCATCGCGGCCAGCGACAGCGGCACCAGGACGGCCTGGACGAGGGCGCTGCGGTCCCGCGCGAACCAGAGCCATTCCTTGCGGTGCATCGGGTTGCGGCCGAAGCGGGTGCGGCGCCGGCCGGCGGGACGGGGCGCCAGGGTGTCGGATGCGCCGCCAAGGCCGCGCCTCACCGCCCACACGCTGAGCGCCACCGACGACGCGGCGACGGCGCCGGCCGTCAGGCCGCAGACGAGCACGCCGGCGAGGAAGGAGGGCGCCCCGACGCCAGGCCGGCCCAGCATCAGTCCGAGCCAGGGCCAGGGCAGCCGGGCTGCTCCGCCCAGCAGGCCGGCGATCGCGGTCACGAGCGGGTCGACGAACGGCCACGCAAGGAAGGTGAGGCTCGCCGTGATGTAGCCGAGCCACCCCATGAGGCCGAACACGGCGCCGCGGCTGCGCGGGCGGAGCCGCAGCATGGCGGCGATCTCCAGCGCCTTGGCCAGGCAGGCGGCCGCCACGGCCACCGGGATGCCGACCGCCACGGTGGCCAGCAGGCCCAAGGCCGGGCCATAAACGAAGCCGAACAGGATGCCCGGCATCAGGGGCGCGCCCCAGAACGTGGG
>CAXTOD010000110.1:0-3334 GCA_964245705.1 uncultured Acetobacteraceae bacterium | reverse complement strand
GGCGGCGAGCGGGGCCAGCATCTCGGCGCAGACCCGCGCCGCCGGCCGGACCGGATGGCTCAGCACCCATTCCCATATCGGATGCCGACGCCGCTGGGTGTCGAGTTCGAGCCCCTCGCCCTGCATGACCAGCATGACCGCCCACCAGGCCACCGCGACCAGGCCGAGCAGCGCTCCGGCACCCGTCGCCCGAAGGTTCGCCAATCCTGCCGCCGCATCCCCCTCCGCGACGAACCGGTCGGTCCGGCCGGCAAGCACCGTGGCGCGCAAGTGCCGGGCGATCTCGTTCGCATCTCCCCCCGTCTCCTTGGCAAGGCGCATACCTTCGGTGGTGCAGACGAAGCGCAAGGATGGATCGGCCGCGGTCCAGGGCGAAGCCTGGCCCGACGCGTCGTTCCGCGCACCACCGATCCGTTCCAGGAAATCTTGCCCTACGACGATCTGCCCGTTCCGCTCGGCGTCGATCCGCTGCCCCGCCTTCACCGCCTCCTGGACCAGCAGTCCCGACAGGACGGAGAGTCCGATCGCCAGCCCCAGGCCCAGAAGGCTGCCGAACCCGGGCAGTCCTTTGCGGGTTCGCCCGGTCTGGCTGCGGATGATCTCGCGAGCGCGGGAACGCTGGCCCGCCGCCCGCCGCCGGGCTGCGGCCAGCAGGAGGCCGACGACTTTGACGAAGCCGGGCGGCCGGGCGCCCGTCATCCGATCGTCATCCGACTGTCATCCCTGGGCCGGCCGCGCCGTGAGCCGCAGGAACACGTCCTCCAGGCTGGCGCCGCCATGCCGGGCGCGCAGCTCGTCCAGCGCGCCTTCCGTGACCATCCTGCCCTCGCTGATGACGATGACGTGCGAGCACAGCCGGGCGACGTGATCCATCAGGTGGGTCGAGAACAGCACGGTGGTGCCGCGGCCTGCCTCGGCCAGGATCAGGTCGTAGAAGAGGTGGATGGCCTCGACGTCCAGACCGTTGGTCGGCTCGTCCAGCACCAGCAGGCGCGGCTGGTGCAGCAGGGCCAGCAGCAGGCCCAGCTTCTTCTTCATGCCGCGCGAGTAGTCCTCGGCGTAGTTCCCGAGGTCGTCCGCCATGCGGAGCTGCGCGATCACCGGCGCCATCCGCTCGAGCGTCGCCGGGACGTCCAGCCCGTGCATGGCGGCACTCAGCTCCAGGATCTCCCGGCCGGACAGGTAGGAGTAGAACACCGGCTCGTCCGGCAGGAACCCGACCAGGCGCATGACCTCGACCCGGTCGGCGAACGCGTCCAGGCCGGCCACCCGGATCTCGCCGCTGCTGGCCTGCAGCAGGCCGTTCAGCAGGCGGAACAGCGTCGTCTTGCCGGCTCCGTTCGGTCCCAGCAGGCCGCAAATGCGGCCGGACGGGATGGAGAACGTCAGGTCCGACAGGGCCCGCTTGGTCCCGAAGGACTTGCAGATGCGTCTGGCGCTGACCAGTGCCTCCACAAGGGTCGTCCCGCCGCCCGCGTCGTCCCGCATCACCAAACCTTTGTTGCAGCGGCGGCATGCTGCTCTGCCACGTCGGCTTTACACTGCCTGCGCGTCCCGCCAGGCGTCTACCGGGGCGGAAGAAGCGGTGATGTACTGCCGAACCATTGTCTTTTCCCGCCTTCCAGGTCGAGGCGGACGCCGCGGCGAACGAGCCGGCTGGCTCTTCCGTCCGCGGCACGGGCCGGAGTGCCCGGCCGCCAAGGCATCACGGCGCTTGTGGGTGTACGGCCTGGGCATTATGAGGAGCGCGCCAACCGGCCCCGTACCGGATGGGCCGCCACGCCGCGAGGATCGATGTCCGGACCCGACCGAAGCGCCGACCCGTCGATCCCGGCGCTCTACCGCCGCGTGCTGCTGAAGGTATCGGGCGAGGCGCTGATGGGCGAGGGCAGCTTCGGCCTGGATCCGGAAACGGTGTCCGCCATCGCCGCCGACGTCGCCAGCGTGCACGCCATGGGCATCGAGGTCGGCCTGGTGATCGGCGGCGGCAACATCTTCCGCGGCATCGCCGCGGCGGCGCGCGGCATGGACCGGGCGCAGGGCGACTACGCCGGCATGCTGGCCACCGTGATCAACGCCCTGATGATGCAGAACGCGCTGGAACGGGTCGGCGTCGACACCCGCGTGATGTCAGCGATCCAGATGCCGGGCATCGCGGAGTCCTACATCCGCCGCCGCGCCATGCGGCACATGGAGAAGAACCGGGTGGTGATCTTCGCCGCCGGCACCGGCAACCCGTTCTTCACCACCGACACCGCCGCCGCCCTCCGCGCCGCCGAGCTGGACTGCGCCGCCCTGTTCAAGGGCACCCAGGTGGACGGGGTGTATTCCGACGACCCGCGCAAGAATCCCGACGCGACGCGGTTCGAGGAGCTGAGCTACCTCGACGTGCTGTCGCAGGACCTGAACGTGATGGACGCCGCCGCCATCAGCCTGGCGCGCGAGAACAACCTGCCGATCATCGTGTTCAACATCCACGCCCCTGGCGCCTTCGCCAAGGTGATGCGCGGCGAGGGACGCTTCACCCGGATCGTGGATCCGGCCTGACGCCGCCGTACCAGATCCGCACGCTTCCGGGAGTTCGATCGCCGTGGCCGACCAGTCTGCTCTGACACAGGACCTGACCCGACGCATGGACGGCGCGCTGGAAACCCTGCGCCGCGACTTCGCCGGCCTGCGCAGCGGCCGCGCCAGCCCGGCGCTGCTGGAGCCGGTGCGGGTCGAGGCCTATGGCGGCGAGGTGCCGATCACCCAGGTCGGCTCCATCGCGGTGCCGGAAGCCCGCATGATCACCGTGCAGGTCTGGGACCGCACCCTGGTGGGTGCCGTGGAACGCGCGATCCGCGACGCCGGGCTGGGGCTGAACCCGTCCGCCGACGGCCAGATCGTGCGCGTGCCGATCCCCATGCTGACCGCAGAGCGCCGCGTCGAGCTGGCCAAGGCCGCCGGGCGCTACGCCGAGAACGCCAAGATCGCGGTGCGCGGCGTGCGTCGCGACGGCATGGACCAGGTCAAGGGGTTCGAGAAGAAGGGCGAGATCAGCGAGGACGACGTCAAGGACTGGTCCGACGTGGTACAGAAGCTGACCGACTCCTACGTGAAGCGGATCGACGACAGCCTCGCGGACAAGGACCGCGAGATCAAGCAGGTCTGACACTTGGCAGAGCCGGACGCCGTCCTGACCGAGCCCATCCCCATCCCGGCAGCCGCACCGGCCCGGCCCGCGCCGGCTCCGGCCACGCCCGTCCTGGGCCCTTCCTCCCGTCCTGCCCCGTCCCTGGCGGCTTCGGATCGCGGCCCGCGCCGTCCGGACCACGTCGCCATCATCATGGAC
>CAXTOD010000109.1:0-9105 GCA_964245705.1 uncultured Acetobacteraceae bacterium | reverse complement strand
ATGGCGGCCTGTTCCACCTGCGCCTGGTCGAGCCCCGCGACGGCTGGCCGCAGGAGCGCGCCTGGCGCGCCGCCTCCGGTGCCGACCGGATCCTGGACGCGGCAACCGTGCATCCGGACGTCGCCGACGCGGTGTCCGACCTGCACCACGTGTTCGCCACCTGCCCGCGGCCGCGTCACGTGGTCAAGCCGGTGCTGACCGCGCGCGGCGGGGCGGCCGAGATGCGCGAGATCGCCGCCCGGGCCTTGCGCGCCGGCATCCTGTTCGGCCCCGAGCGCGCCGGGCTGGACAGCGACGACATGGCCCGCGCCGATGCGCTGATCCGCTACCCGCTGAACCCGGGCTTCTCCTCGCTCACCCTGGCTCAGGCGGTGATGATCATGGCCTACGAGTGGTGGCTGGCCGCCGACGACACCCCTCCGCGCACGCTCATGACCAACGAGACCCGGGTCGCCAGCAAGGGAGAGCTGGAGAACTTCATGGGCCACCTCGTCCGCGAGCTCGACGCCTGCGGCTTCCTGCGCAACCTGCCCAAGCGGCCAGGCATGGTGCGCAACCTCCGGCACTTCTTCGAGCGCGGCGAGGTGACCGAGCAGGAGCTGCGCACGCTGCACGGCGTGGTCACCGAGCTGGCGCTCGGCCGCCGGCTGCGCGGGCGCGACGAGGCGGCCGAACCCGCCCGAGATTGACTTCCCGCGCTCCTGCTCCTATGAGCCCCGGCCTACTGCCGGGAACGTGGACGGTCCGGTCGATGTCGCGGAAGCGGCACCGATGATGCGGAACGCGCCCGCCCTGACCAGCCTGGTCGGGCCTACCGGTGCAACAAGCGGAACACGGCGGCGGGCCGACGGCCCGGACGCAGGCCGCACAGAAGACCGGAAGGAGCGCGCTCGTGACCAAGCGCCTCGAGAGCAAGTACAAGATCAACCGCCGCCTCGGCGTTAACCTGTGGGGCCGCGCCAAGTCGCCGATCAACAAGCGCGAGTACGGCCCCGGCCAGCACGGCCAGCGCCGCAAGCAGAAGCCGTCGGACTTCTCCGTGCAGCTGATGGCCAAGCAGAAGCTCAAGGGCTACTACGGCAACATCAGCGAGAAGCAGTTCCGCAAGTACTATGATGAAGCGGTGCGCCGGAAGGGCGACACCTCCGAGAACCTGGTGGACCTGCTGGAGCGCCGGCTGGACGCGGTGATCTACCGCCTCAAGTTCGCCATGACCCCGTTCGCCGCCCGCCAGTTCGTCAACCACGGCCACGTGACGGTGAACGGCCGCAAGGTGAACATCCCCTCCTTCCTGGTGCGCGACGGCGACACGGTCGAGGTGCGCGAGAAGAGCAAGCAGCTCGCCGTGGTGCTGGACGCCGCGCAGAGCGGCGAGCGCGACGTGCCGGAATACCTCGAGGTCGACCACCGCGCGATGAAGGGCCGGTTCCAGCGCAGCCCGAAGCTGACCGACGTGCCGTATCCGGTGACCATGGAGCCGAACCTGGTGGTCGAGTTCTACTCGCGCTGAGATTGTTGCCGCAGGGGGCTCTGCCCCCTGCACCCCTGCCAGAGGACAGTCGTCCTCTGGACACCCAATCGCTTAAACCCTGGGTTCCAAGGACGACTGTCCTTGGCGGGGTCCAGGGGTGGAACCCCTGGCCTTGTCCGAGCTCCAATCCGAGATTTCCCGCCGGCGCACCTTCGCGATCATCTCGCACCCGGACGCCGGCAAGACCACGCTGACCGAGCGCCTGCTGCGCGCCGGCGGCGCGATCCAGCTCGCCGGCAACGTGCGCGCCAAGGGCGAGCGACGTCGCACCCGCTCCGACTGGATGGGCATCGAGCGCGACCGCGGCATCTCCGTGGTCACCTCGGTGATGACGTTCGAGTATGGCGGCTGCATCTTCAACCTGCTCGACACCCCCGGCCACGAGGACTTCTCCGAGGACACCTACCGCACCCTGACCGCGGTCGATTCGGCCGTGATGGTGATCGACGCCGCCAAGGGCATCGAGGAGCGCACGCGCAAGCTGTTCGAGATCTGCCGCTTGCGCGACATCCCGATCATCACCTTCGTCAATAAGATGGACCGCGAGGCCCAGGACCCGTTCGCCCTGCTCGACGAGGTGAGCCAGGCGCTGGCGCTCGACACCGCACCCGCGACCTGGCCGATCGGCCGCGCCGCCAGCTTCGTCGGCACCTATGACCTGCGCGCCCGTGCGGTGCACATCTCGGCCCCGCTGCCGCAATCCGACCCGCGCATGGTGGCGCTCGGCGAGGAGCTGGAGCTGGTGCAGGCGGCATTGCCGGAGTGGGACCGCGAAGGCTTCGACGCCGGCCACCTGACCCCGGTGTTCTTCGGCAGCGCCATGCGCGAGATCGGCGTGACCGACCTGCTCGACGCCCTGGTAAGCTTCGGGCCCGCCCCCCGTGCCCAGGCCACGGACGGCCGGGTCGTGCAGGCGGACGAGCCGGCCATGACCGCGCTGATCTTCAAGATACAGGCCAATATGGACCCCAACCACCGCGACCGGATGGCCTTCGCCCGCGTCTGTTCAGGTCGGCTGTCGCGCGGCATGCGCGTCAAGCACGTGCGCTCGGCCAAGCAGTTCGCGCTGCACACGCCGCAGTTCTTCTTCGCCCGCGACCGCCAGCTCGCCGAGGAAGCGTTCGCCGGCGACGTGGTCGGTATCCCCAACCACGGCACGCTCAGGATTGGCGACACCCTGACCGAGGGCGAGGACATCCGCTTCACCGGGGTGCCGCACTTCGCGCCCGAGATCCTGCGCCGGGTGCGCCTCGACGACGCGATGAAGGCCAAGAAGCTGCGCACCGCGCTGCAGGAGCTGGCGGAGGAAGGGGTGGTGCAGCTGTTCCGCCCGCAGGACGGCGCCCCGCCGATCGTCGGCGTGGTCGGCACGCTGCAGCTCGACGTGCTGCAGGCGCGTCTCGCCGGCGAGTATGGCGTGACCATCGGCTTCGAGAGCACGCCCTACTCCCTGGCGCGCTGGGTCGACGGCGACAAGGCGCTGCTGGCGGGCTTCGTCGCCACCAACCGCAGCGCCATGGCCGACGACATGGACGGCGCGCCGGTGTTCCTGGCCAGCTCTGCGTTCATGATGCGGCGCACCGCCGACATGAATGCCGGACTTCACTTTTTCGACATCAAGCAGATCGGTGCTGATTCTGCCTGAAACGGCGCGGTTCGGCGCTGTGCGCTTTTACCGCTCGTTAAGTTCGGCCCCCTAGCAATGACAGCTGTCGCTGGCAGCGTTCGGGGCGCTTGAAGCCTGATCTCCTGCCGGCTCGGAACAGCTTTCAGCCAGCAGGACGAACGTCATGAGCACGCAAGACAGCAGCGTCGAGATCACGGGTGCCGCTTCAGCGACCGCCATCAGCGGGAAGCAGGGATTCCTTCTTCCCTCCCTGATGGTGACGAGCGGCGACGGGTCGGCCGTGTCCGCCACGCTGCTGCTTCCTGCCTCCGAAGGCATCCTGTCGATCGCGGACGTGCCGGCGGACTTGGCGGCAACGCTGATCCAGCGTCCGGACGTGTCCACCAGCGCCATCCTGGTGAGCGGCACCGCGGCGCAGGTGCAGGCGGCCCTGTCGGAGGTGATGCTGACCCCCACCGCCGGCCTCGCCGTCCCCTCGTCCGGCAGCTACCAGCTGATCCTGTCCAACGACGCCCAGCGCAGCTTCGTGACCGGCAGCCTGACGATCGCCGCCGCGCCGGTGATGGTGACGCCTCCGGTGTCGCCCACGCTGCCCGTGCCACCTACGCCGCCCACTCCGCCGGCGCCCGCCTATGTGCAGACCGGTTCCAGCTACGCGGTCAGCAGCGACGTGTCGCAGACTGCGGTCATTGACGCCGGCACCACCGCCTCCACCGTAACCGGCGGTGCGGCCGCGCTCGACTTCACCGGCGGCAACGCGACGCTGTATCTCAGCGGTACCGGCAGCACCACGGTGCACAGCGAAGGCGGCAACACCGTCTGGGCAGGTATGGCACCGCTCGACTACGTCAGCGGCGGCAACAGCACGTTGCATGTCGGCAGCGGCAGCATCGACATCAGCGGCGGCACCGCTTCCGACAGCAACATGATCGTGCTTGCCGCCACCGGCTCCGGCACCGTCGACGTCACCACCTCCGGCCCGTCCGGCACCGTACTGTTCGGCGGCCCATCGTCGCTGCACTACACCGGCGGCAACGCCACCCTGGTCCTGAACGGCACCGGCATGACCGGCAGCGCGGTGGTGGACAGCACCGGCGGCAACACCGTGTGGGCCGGCGCCGGCGACCTCACGTACAACTCCGGCGGCACCAGCTCGCTGGTCCTGTCGAGCGGCGCCACCACCGTCACAGGCGGCGCTGCGGGCTCCGCCACCACCGTCTCGATGGGCAGCGGCACCCTGCACTACAAGGGCAGCGCCGGCACCGCCACCGTGCACGGCGCCGCCGGCATGGCCTCGGTGTCGGGCGGCAGCGGCGCGCTGAGCGTCGACGGCGGCAACAGCGTGGTCACCCTCGCGAACGGCAACGCGACCGTCGACGGCGGCGGCGCGGGCACGAACAACGTGGTCTACAACGGCAGCGGCGACCTGGTCTTCCAGGGCTCCGCCGGAGCGGCGGTCGTCACCGGCGGCACCGGCTCCGACACCGTCCACGCCGGCTCCGGCGGCGGCTGGTTCGGCGCCGGCACCGGTGGCAACAGCTACCTGCAGGCCGGCGGCAGCGCCACCTTCCTACAGGGCGCCGCCAACGGCGACGTGCTGGTCGGTGCGGCCGGAGGATCCACCTGGATGCAGGCCGGCGCCGGTAACGAGACCCTGCTCGGCGGCAACAGTTCGGGCGTGGTCACCATGCAGCTCGGCACCGGCCCGGATCACGTGGTGCTGTCCACCGGCGGAAGCGCCATCACCACCGGCAGCGGCACCGCCAGCATCTCCGGCGGCGGCGGCACCGAACTGCTCGACATCGCCTCCAACGGCGGCGCCACCCTGTTCTCATCGGGCAGGACGGATCAGGCCACCATCAACGGCTTCCGGTTCGGCACCGACCACCTGTCCTTGTCCGGCACCTCCGTCACCGGCCTCATCCATTCGAGAGCCGGCACCACCATCGACCTGTCGGGCGGCGGCTCGATCACCTTGAACGCCGTCCATGTCACCAACATGGACGGGCTGCTCGGCTAGAACCGTCGGACGGCTTTCCCCCGGCCGTGATGGCTGCCAGGGGAAACACGTCCCGCCATCCGCCGTTGCTGCTGTACCACATCGTGCAGGAGACGCAGATGCCCGACATCACCGGACGCAGGATCGCCGTTCTGGCAACGGACGGGGTCGAGGAGGTGGAACTGACGGAGCCGGTGGAGGCGCTGCGCGCGGCCGGCGCCGAGATCACCCTGGTGTCGCTCAAGGCCGGACAGATCCAGGCGATGAAGGAGGACGTGAACCCGGCCGGCAAGCATCGGGTCGACCTGCCGGTCGCCGAGGCCGACGCGGGTTTGTTCGACGGCCTGGTGCTGCCGGGCGGCACCACCAACCCCGACAAGCTGCGCCTGGACGAGAACGCGGTCAGCTTCGTCAAGGGGTTCGTGTCGGCGGCCAAGCCGATCGCCGCTATCTGTCACGGCCCGTGGATGCTGATCAACGCGGGCGGTGTTGCCGGACGCACCCTGACCTCGTGGCCGTCGCTGCAGATCGACCTGCGCAACGCCGGCGCCACCTGGGTGGACGAGACGGTGGTCCGGGACGGCAAGCTGGTGACCTCGCGCAACCCGAAGGACCTGCCCGCCTTCTGCGAGGCGATCGTTGCCCTGTTCGCCGAGGCCGCCTGACCGGGCGGCCGCCCCCTCAGCGCCCGCCGGTCCAGCACCGCATCAGGATCCGGGCCGACGGCAGCAGCATCGGCTCGTGTGCCGACAACGTTTCCGCGACGTCACCCGGTGCGACCAGCCGGAGCGCGTCGTACTCCCCGTTCCCCGCCGTTCTCCAACGCGCCTCGACATCTGCAAAGGATAGGGTCGTCCGGAGCAGGCAGCCCACGTCGACGACGTGCGTGCCCGCGTGCTCGATCGCCGCGACTGCGCGAACCTCCCCTATCTCGGCTGGCCGGAGCCCGAGCTCCTCGTCGAGCTCAGCCAGCAGCTGGCCGGTCAGGTCGATCGTCGCCGACCCGTCCCGCGCCTCGATGTTGCCGGCGGGCGGTGCCTGCCAGAAGCCGGGGAGGTAGATCGCCTCGGCCTGGCGGCGACCCAGGATCAGCCCGTCGGCGCACTCGATCAGGCCGTTCACCGCCAGCGCCCGGATCCGCAGCCGGTAGAACAGCTCCGGATGCCGCATCTGCGCCAGCACGCGGCGGTATTCGGTCCAGTGGCCCGCGATCCGGCCCGGCGCGATCCTGTCGGCGCAGAACACGCGGCCGTTGAACAGCTCCGGCCGCTCGGCCCGTTCCGCCGTCCAGAGCCCGGCGACCCTCCGCTCCAGGTCCGGCGGCAGCTCCGCCATCGCGCCCTCGACCACGAGCGCCACGTCCTCGCGCAACGCAACGCTGCGCCAGCCGGCCTCCGGATCCGCCATCCGTCCCGCGTCGATCAGCTCGTCTGCTCGTGCCAGCCATGGCCGGTGGAGCGGATCAGCGTCCGGGCCGCTTCCGGGCCCCAGGTGCCGGCGCTGTAGTGGTGCAGCGTGCCCGGCTGGGTCTTCCACGCCTTCAGGATCGGCTCGACCCAGGTCCAGGCCGCCTCCACCTCGTCGCGGCGCATGAACAGCACCGGGTCGCCGCGCACCGTGTCCATCAGCAGCCGCTCGTAGGCGTCGGGATAGCGCGCGCCGAACGCCTGCTCGAACGACACGTCGATGTTGGCCGGGCGCAGGTTCATGCCGTCGCCGCCCGGCACCTTGTTCATCACCGACAACTGGATGCCCTCCTCGGGCTGCAGCCGGATGATCAGGCGGTTGGCTTCCAGCCGGGTCGGGAAGATCGACCAGGGGGTTTCGCGGAACTGCACCACGATCTCGCTGACCTTGGCCGGCAGGCGCTTGCCCGAGCGCAGGTAGAACGGCACCTTGCCCCAGCGCCAGCTATGCACCTCCGCCTTGATGGCGATGAAGGTCTCGGTGTCGCTCTGCCGGCCCTCGCCGAGCTCCTCCAGGTAGGCCGGCACGATCTCGTGGCCGACCTGGCCGCGCCCGTACTGGCCGCGCACCGCCACATGGGCCACGTCGGCTTCCGTGATCGGTTTGAGGGCCCGCAGCACCTTGAGCTTCTCGTTGCGTAGGTCGTCCGCCTCCAGCGAGCCGGGCGGCTCCATCGCCACCAGGCACATCACCTGCAGCAGGTGGTTCTGGATCATGTCGCGCAACGCGCCGGAGTTGTCGTAGTAGTCGCCGCGACCCTCGACGCCCACGGTCTCGGCCGCGGTGATCTGCACGTGGTCGATCGCATCCGCGCTCCAGATCCGCTCGAACACCGGGTTGGCGAAGCGCAGCGCGATCAGGTTCTGCACCGTCTCCTTGCCGAGGTAGTGGTCGATCCGGAAGATCTTCTTCTCGTCGAAGTAGCGGCCGACCTCGTCGTTGATGCGCCGCGCCGAGCCGAGGTCGTGGCCGATCGGCTTTTCCAGCACGATCCGGGCCGCCTCGCTCACCAGCCCCTTCGCGGACAGGTTGGCGCAGATCGACCCGTACAGCTCGGGCGAGGTCGCCAGGTAGAACACACGGACCCTGTCCCGCACCTCGTCGCCGAACAGGCGCAACAGGTTCTCCCAGCTGCTTTCCGCCTCGGCACCGTTGACGCTGGCGTAGAACACCATGCCGAGGAACTGCGTGATCAGCGCGTCGTCGAGCGCGTCCGCCTTGACGAAGCGGCGCAGCGCCTTGTCCGCCCGGCCGCGGTAGTCGTCGTCCGACAGCTGCGAACGGGCGGCGCCGATGATGCGCGAGTCCGGCGGGATCTGCTTGTCGCGGAAGCGGTGGTACAGCGCCGGCAGCAGCTTGCGCATGGTCAGGTCGCCGGTCGCGCCGAAGACGATGTAGTCGAAGCTGTCCACGGCGTTCATTGCTGGCATCCGATCGGTTCCCTGCTGTCCATCCCGGCGTGACGGGCCGGGGCATTGTCATTGACCGGGCGCGTCCTGCCAAGGTAAGCCCCGCGACCTTGCCGGTCGATCGGGACCGGCGGCGGGGCGGGGGCAGGGATCATGACGCTGGAAGCGGCGGACCGGACCGGGCATGACGACGCACCCGCAGACACCGCGGCAAGCGCCGTGGGCGGCGTCGCCGCCGACCGGCTGCGCAGCATCATCGAGCGGGTCGAGCGGCTGGAAGAGGAGCGCAAGGCGCTCGGCTCCGACATCAAGGACATCTTCGCCGAGGCCAAGTCGGCCGGGTTCGACGTCAAGGTGATCCGTCAGATCATCCGCATCCGCAAGCAGGAACCGTCCGACGTCGAGGAGCAGGAAACCCTGCTCGACATCTACCGGCGTGCGCTCGGCATGTAGGGCCCCGGCCTCCTGCATGACCTTGCGCCGCCCTGTGATCTGGCGGCGCGGATTCGCTTGAGTCTATGATGGCGTGTGCCGTCGATGCTGCCCCTGCCGGACTGGATGCCCTGGTGGATCCAGCTCGCGATCCTGGTCGTCGCGATCCTGTTCGGCTTTGCCCTGCTGATGATGCCGTTCGCGGTGTTCGGTCTGAAGGGCCGGCTCGAGCTGATCGAGGCACAGCTCGACGACGTCCATGCCGAGCTGCGCATGCTGGCGACCCGGTTTCCTGAGGTGGTCCGGCCGCCCTTCCGCCCCGCGGAACAGGAGCCGATGACGGAAGGGATCGCCCCCCGTCCGCGGCCGGCGCGTCCCCGTCCGCAGCCGGTTCCGGTGCCACCGGTCCTTCCGGGCGTGTCTCCGCCCGACCTGGCGCGTCGGCCGCGTGACGGCGACGACTGGCCGGACGCCTCCGCCCTTGCCGACGAGGCGATGATCCCGAGGCGCCCGCTGCGCACCACGCCGCTGCGCGACGTCGACCAGGACCGCGCGCCCCGCAGCCGGTCCGAGCCCACCCTGCGTTGGCCGCCACGCTGAACCGGCGGCAGAACGATACGACTCAGCCGGACGCCAGCAC
>CAXTOD010000108.1:0-9138 GCA_964245705.1 uncultured Acetobacteraceae bacterium | reverse complement strand
GCTATATGACAGCCCGCGCCATGGAACCAGACGTGATCCCCGACGAGCCCGAGTCCACCATCCCCGGCCCGCCGTCCCGCACCGCGGTCCACGCCCCGCGCCGGCGCCGGATCCTGTTCCGGGCCACCCATCGTGGCACCCACGAGACCGACCTGCTGATCGGCGGCTTCGTGTCGCCGCGCATCGCCGGCTTCTCTGCGGACGAGCTGGACGCCCTGGAGGAGCTGATGGAGCTGCCGGACGTGGACCTCGCCGACTGGCTGATGGGACGCCGGGCGATCCCCTCCGACTGCGCCACGCCGATGCTGCGGGCGGTGCTGGACGCCGCCCGGTCGCGTCCGCTCGCGGGCCTGCCCCGGTGAGCGCCGACGGCGGGGGGACCGCGAGCCGCACCACCACCGTCTGGGGCGCGCCGGACGGGTACGACGCGCTTCTCCTGGCCCGCAGGCAGACGGCGTTCGGCGGCGAGCATGACGGCCCGCTGCTGCACGTGGCGCGCGACGATGCCGGGCTGGCCCGCCTGGCCGACCTGCTCGCCTTCGTGCGGCCGGAAGCGGAGGTGCTGCGGTTCCCGGCCTGGGACTGCCTGCCCTATGACCGGGTGTCGCCCAACCCGGAGATCGTGTCGGAACGGGTGGCGACCCTGTCGCGCCTGCTGGAGCCGGTCACGCGCCCGCTGATCTTGCTGACCACGGTGAACGCCCTGGTGCAGCGCGTGCCGCCTCGCTCCGCCTTCGCCGGGCAGTCGCTGACCGTGAAGACCGGTGACACCCTGGACGTGTCGTTCCTGGTCGAGGTGCTGGTGGCCAGCGGCTACGGCCGCACCGACACGGTGATGGAGCCGGGCGAGTTCGCCACCCGCGGCGGCATCGTTGACATCTTCCCCAGCGGCGAGCCTGAGCCGGTGCGTCTCGACCTGTTCGGCGACGAGGTCGAGAACATCCGCCGCTTCGACCCGGCGACGCAGCGCTCCACCGACAAGCTCGACGCGCTGGTGCTGCGCCCCGTGTCGGAGATCTCGTTCGACCCGGCAAGCGTGTCCCGCTTCCGCACCGGCTGGCGCGAGCGCTTCGGCCCGGAAGCGGCCGACGATCCGATCTATGGCAGCGTCTCGGATGCGCGCCGGCATGCCGGCGTCGAGCACTGGATGCCGCTGTTCCACGAGCGGCTGGACACGCTGGTCGACTACCTGCCGGGCGCCTCCGTCAGCCTCGACCACCAGGTCGACGAGGTGCTGGGCGCGCGGCTGGAGATGATCGCCGACCACGCTCAGGCGCGCAGCCTGCCGGCGCGGGACGGCGAGGTGCCCTACCGCGCGCTGCCGCCGGCGCTGCTCTACCTCGACCGCGACGGCTGGGCCGCGATGCTGGACCGGCTGCCGGTGCTGGCGTTCAGCCCGTTCGCCAAGCCGGACGACGCCGCCGGCTATGATGCCGGCGGCCGTCCCGGGATCATGTTCGCGCGCTCCCTGCCCGGCCAGCGTGAAAGCGTGTTCGCCATGCTGCGCGAGCAGGTCGGGACCTGGGCCAGGCAGCGCCGGCGCAGCTTCGTGTCCGCGTGGAGCCGCGGCTCGCGCGAGCGGATCGGCACCCTGCTGCGCGAGGCCGGGCTGGAGGTCGAGGCGGTCAACGACTGGGCCCAGGCCGCGAAGCTCAAGCCCGGCCGCGTCGGCCTGCTCACCCTCGGGCTGGAGCGCGGCTTCACCGCGCCGGGTGAGGGAGGCGGCCTGGCGCTGGTGTCCGAGCAGGACCTGCTCGGCGAGCGCATCTCGCGTCCGCCGCGCCGGGCCAAGCGCGCCGCCCAGTTCATCGCCGAGGCCACCGAGATCGCCGAGGGCGACCTGGTGGTGCACCAGGACTACGGCATCGGCCGCTACGACGGGCTCGAGACCATCGGCGTCGACCGCGGCGCCGTCGCCTCGGCGCCGCACGACTGCCTGCGCCTGATCTACGACGGCAACGAGAAGCTGTTCCTGCCGGTGGAGAACATCGAGCTGCTGAGCCGGTTCGGCTCGGAGCAGGCGGGTGTGGCGCTGGACCGGCTCGGTGGCAGCTCCTGGCAGAACCGCAAGTCGAAGATGAAGCAGCGGATCCGCGACATGGCGGGCGAGCTGATCCGCACCGCGGCGGCGCGCCACATGCGGGAAGCGCCGAGCCTCGCGCCGGCGGAAGGTTCCTGGGACGAGTTCTGCGCCCGGTTCCCGTTCGTGGAGACCGAGGACCAGACCCGCGCCATCGCCGACGTGCTGGAGGACATGGCCTCGGGCCGTCCGATGGACCGGCTGATCTGCGGCGACGTCGGCTTCGGCAAGACCGAGGTGGCGCTGCGCGCGGCGTTCGTCGCCGCCCTGTCCGGCTCCCAGGTGGCGGTGGTGGTGCCGACCACGCTGCTGGCGCGTCAGCACGCCCGTGTGTTCGCCGCCCGGTTCGCGGGCCTGCCCGTGCGCGTCGAGCAGCTGTCGCGCATGGTCACGCCGAAGGACGCGGCTGTGGTCAAGAAGGGCCTGGCCGACGGCACGGTGACGATCGTGGTCGGCACCCATGCGCTGCTGGCCAAGGGGGTGGAGTTCGCCGACCTCGGCCTGCTGATCGTGGACGAGGAGCAGCATTTCGGCGTCGCCCACAAGGAGAAGCTGAAGGCGCTGCGCGAGGACGTCCACGTGCTCACCCTGTCCGCCACGCCGATCCCGCGCACCCTGCAGCTGGCGCTGACCGGGGTGCGCGAGATGAGCCTGATCGCCACCCCGCCGACCGACCGGCTGGCGGTGCGCACCTTCATCATGCCGTTCGATTCCGTGGTGATCCGCGAGGCGGTGCAGCGCGAGCGGTTCCGCGGCGGCCAGGTGTTCTGCGTGGTGCCGCGCGTCGAGGACCTCGACCGCATGGCCGAGCGGCTGCGCGAGATCGTGCCCGACGCGCGCCTGGTGCAGGCGCATGGCCGTCTGACGCCGACCGAGCTCGAGCGGGTGATGACCGAGTTCGGCGACGGCAAGTACGACATCCTGCTGTCGACCAACATCGTCGAGAGCGGGCTCGACATGCCGTCGGTGAACACGCTGGTGATCTACCGCGCCGACATGTTCGGGCTGGGCCAGCTGTACCAGCTGCGCGGCCGGGTCGGGCGCGGCAAGCAGCGCGGCTACGCCTACCTCACCTGGCCGCAGCAGCACCGCCTGTCGCCGTCGGCGGAAAAGCGGCTGGAGGTGATGCAGACGCTGGACCAGCTCGGCGCCGGCTTCACGCTCGCCTCCCACGACCTCGACCTGCGCGGCGCCGGCAACCTGCTGGGCGACGAGCAATCCGGCCACATACGCGAGGTGGGCATCGAGCTGTACCAGCAGATGCTGGAGGACGCGGTCGACGACCTGCGACGCGAGAAGGGCCGCGCCAAGGCCGCGGACCGCGACTGGACCCCCAACATCGTGCTGGGCCTGCCGGTGCTGATCCCGGACACCTACGTGCCGGACCTGGCCGTCCGGCTCGGGCTGTACCGGCGCATCGGGGCACTTCCGGGCGACGCCGAGACCGAGGCGATGGCGGCCGAGCTGGTGGACCGCTTCGGGCCGCTGCCCGAGGAGGTGAGCAACCTGCTGGAGGTGGTGACGCTGAAGCGCCTGTGCCGGGCCGCCGGGGTGGAGAAGCTGGAAGCAGGGCCGAAGGGCATGGTGCTGCAGTTCCGCGGCAACAGTTTCCGCAACCCGGCCGGGCTGGTATCCTGGATCGGCGGCAGCAAGGGCGGCGAGATGCGGCTGCGCCCGGACCACAAGCTGGCGATCCTGCGCGAGATGACCACGGCACAGCGGATCGGCCTGGCGCGCGACGTGGTCGGGCGCCTCAACCTGCTGGCCGAGGGGGCCAAGGCGGCATGAGCGGCGCCGGCACCGGGAACCGGTTCAAGGACAGGCTGCGGGCCGGCACGCTGCAGGTCGGGTTCTGGCTGTCGCTGGCCGACGCCTACACCGCCGAGATCTGCGCCGGCGCCGGCTTCGACTGGCTGCTGATCGACGGCGAGCACGGGCCGAACGACCTGCGCTCGATCCTGGGGCAGCTGCAGGCGCTCGCCGCGTTTCCGGCCGACGTGGTGGTGCGGGTGCCGCTCGGCGAGACCTCCGTCATCAAGCAGTTGCTCGACATCGGCGCGCGCACCCTGCTGGTGCCGATGGTCGAGACGGCCGAGCAGGCGGAAGCGCTGGTCGCCGCGATGCGCTACCCGCCGCGCGGCCGTCGCGGCGTTGGCACCGCGGTGGCGCGCGCCGCCGGCTTCGACCGCGACGCCGACTACGTGCACCACGCGGACGAGGGTGTCTGCCTGCTGGTGCAGATCGAGACCCGCTTGGGCCTCGACAACCTGGAGGCGATCGCCGCGGTCGAGGGTGTGGACGGGCTGTTCATCGGCCCAGCCGACCTGTCCGCCTCGCTCGACCATCCCGGCGATCCCACCGCGCCCGCGGCGCAGGCGGCGATCGAGGACGGGCTGCGACGCATCGTCGCGACGGCCAAGGCGGCCGGCATCATCATGGGCGACGAGGCGCTGGTGCGTCGGGCGATGGCGCTGGGCGCCACCTTCGTCGCCGTCGGCACCGACGTGTCGCTGCTGGTGCGCGGCAGCGACGCGCTGGCGGCGCGCTACGGCTGCGGCGCCGGAACCCGGACCGGCGGAACCGCCAGAATCTACTGACATCACAACCGGGCGCACGACGCTCCCGATCCTCCCGCCGAACGTTTCCCGCCGCGTTGGACCCTGTCGGGGAGACGCGCGATGAAGATCCAGGCTGCCGTCCTCGAACGGCCGGACGGAACCCTGTCGAAGCGCCGGCTGCGCAGCGAGGCGGTCGAGCTGGAGGCGCCGCGCGACGGCGAGGTGCTGGTCCGCGTCACCAGCTGCGGCGTCTGCGGCACCGACCGCGGCTGCATCCACGGGATCGAGCCGTATCCGACGCCGGGCGTGCTGGGGCACGAAGGGGCAGGGATCGTCGAGGCGATCGGGGACGGGGTGTCGCTGGTCAGGCCCGGCGACCGCGTGGTGATGGGCTTCCCGTTCTGCGGCACCTGCCGCAACTGCCGGGCCGGCCAGCCGCGCTATTGCGAGCACGGCGGCGCGCTGATGTTCAGCGGCTACCGCCTCGACGGGTCGAGCCCGCTCAGGCGGGAAAACGGCGAGGCGCTGGCGGGCCGCTTCTTCCAGCAATCCTCCTGGGCGACGCATGCGGTGGCGCAGCAGCAGCAGCTCGCCGTCGTGCCCGACGGCATCGACCAAGACCTGATGGGCCCGCTCGGCTGCTCGGTCAGCACCGGCGCCGGCGCCGTGCTGAACGAGCTGCGGCCGCCGCCCGGCTCGAGCATCGCCATCTTCGGCGCCGGCGCGGTGGGCCTGTCGGCGCTGATGGCGGCGCGGCTGACCGGGGCGACGCGGATCGTCGTGATCGACAAGGTGCCGGGACGGCTGGCGCTGGCCCGCACGCTCGGCGCCACGGACGTGCTGGAAGGCGGCGCCGACGCGGCGGCTGCGGTGAGGGACCTCACCGATGGCGGCCCAGACTACGCGGTGGAAGCGAGCAGCGGCGCTAACCTGGTGGCGGCCGCCTGCAGCTCGCTGGCCAGGCTCGGCACCTGCGCCACGGTCGGCGGCGCCAGGCCCACGGCCGAGATCAGGCTCAACCACCCGGACATGCTGCAGGGCGGCAAGACCCTGACCGGCGTGATGGGCGGCGGCGGCCAGACGCCCGCCTTTCTTCTGGCGCTGATGCGGCTGCAGGCGCAGGGCCGGTTCCCGCTGGAGAAGCTGGTGCGCAGCTACCCCTTCGCCGACATCAACCAGGCGATCGACGACAGCGACGCCGGCGAGGTGGTGAAGCCGATCCTGCACATGGCGTGAGCGTCGGGCGTCGCCGCAGCAAGCTGGCCGAGGCGATCCGCTGCGCGCTCGGCCGCTGGTTGGCGTCAACCCGGTTCCCGGACGACGGCCGCATCGACCTCGATACCGACCCGGTAAAGCATTCGATCCGTCCGGTGGCACTCGGGCGCAAGAATGCGTTGTTCGCGGGCAGTGAGGAAGGCGTCCGGCGCTGGGCGATCGTGGGCTCGCTGGTGGAGACCGCCAAGCTGAACGGCATCGAGCCGTTCGCCTGGCTACAGGACGTGTCCATCCGGATGGTCGAGGGGCATACGGCACAACAGCTCGATGTGCTGCTGCCGTGGAGCACCAGCTCAACCTTGTGACGAGCGACCAGACACGAAGATTCGACAGTGGTCTGGGTTATGTTCGCCGCTTAAGGCTGCTGAGCCAAACGGGGTTATGTTCGCAATTCACCATCAAGAGGCCGTCGACATCATATGGATACAATGAACTTCTATCCTGTTTGGCCGCCCTTGATAACATTCATTGGCCTGTTCTGGCTTGCCGATACCAGGCTGTTCGCATCGGCTGATGCACCGCCGGCACCGCGGCTGGCACGCCTGCAGACGATCGACGGGCTGCGAGGCTTCTTGGCACTGAGCGTGGTGCTGTTCCATGGCGCGGTCTACCACCGTTACCTTCGGGACGGGATCTGGGGCGGGCCTGCCAGTAGTGGCTACACCTTGCTTGGAACCGGTGGCGTCGCGGTCTTCTTTATGATCACCGGCTATCTGTTCTGGTGCCGGATCATCGATGAGCGGGGCCGCCCGGACTGGGCCAGGTTCTACATTGGCCGCGTGTTCCGGATAGCCCCGCTTTATTTGATCTCGATCGTCGCCATGGTCATTCTGGTAATGATCCAGGCCGGATGGCAGCTGCGAGTCCCCGCCGCCATGTTTGTCCAGGAGCTGGCGCCATGGCTGGCACTTGGGTTACTCAATCCGACCGATCTCAACGGTCACCCTGCCACCCTGATCCTCACTGCCGGAGTGGCCTGGTCGCTGCGCTACGAGTGGCTGTTCTATCTGGCCCTGCCGGCGTTTGCCCTGGCTGCAGGGCGGAGTTCGGTTCGGCTCGGCGTCGCACTCGTGGCCACGGCTGCCGGCTTTTGCTGGTCGCTTCACGGTGGCCCACATTTCTTCGCTCCGGGAGATCCGTTTTATTCAACCTTGTTCCTGATCGGGATTGCATGCGCTGCCGCCGACCGCGGTGGCTGGGCTGCCAGGATCGACGATCGGCTAGCATCGGTTGCCGTCGTGGCGCTCGTCGCGATCCTGTTCCTGACATGCGGCATCGCCTATTCGCCGCTGGCGATGGCGCTGCTTGGGACCTGCTTCTACCTGGTGATCTCGGGCTGCACCGTGTTCGGAGTGCTGACCCGCCGCGCATCGAAGCGGCTCGGCGATATCAGCTACGGCATCTATCTGTTGCAGGGTCTAGTGCTTGCGGCCCTGTTCCAGTACCAGCCCGTCAGGACCTTCGCCCTGACCTCACCGCTGCGGCATTGGGCGGTCGTGCTGAGCGGTGCGATGATCCTGGTTGGGCTTGCAGCACTTACCCACGCATGGATCGAGCGTCCTGGAATTGCTCTGGGAAGACGCATCGCGCGCCTGTTGCCTACTTCGGCGATGCTGCACGCACGGGCTGCTCCAAAATGAGTCGGAACCATCACCACAGCACCGTCGGCTACGTCAGCGTGTCAGCCACGAATGCATACGATCAGGCCGCTGTCGGGAACGGAGAACACGATGCTTTCCGCGTAGTCCCACAGCATGTGGAAGCCGACGAGAAACCAGAGACTGTCGGTCAGCTTGCGGATCAGGCAGCCGCTCAGCGCGAACACCGCGAGCAGGAACTCGCTCTGCCAGTCCTCGAAGGCGTTTCCCGCATGCGACCAGCCGAAGCAGCACGACGTCAAGATCGCCGCCGGCCAGAAGCCCAGCGGACCTCCCAGGGTCATCAGGGCATAGCCTCGGAAGACCAGCGCCTCGAACCCGTTCTGCGCCCATCCCTGCACCGAGTAGACGCCCAGGACCGCAAGCACCGCCATCACCGACGAGAACGACGCGATGGCGGTGATGGCGCCCTGCCCGAACCGGCGCACAGCAACCTAATGGAGCGGGATCCCGCACCAGGCGAGCGACCGGCCGTTGAACCCGGCAAGCAGGACCGTCAGCCCGACCGCCGTGGCGAGGCAGCCGACCTTGACCGACATGTAGGGAAGGAGGTGCAGGACCGGGGAGGCGGGATCCTCCCGGACAACCAGGCCGGAGTGCTGGACGGTCCGGAACCACGTCGCGTCGAGCCAGGACGACAGGCCGAGGAAGACAGCAGCCCGCAGGGCCGCGCCAGCGAGACGATCTCGACCAACCATCTTCAGCATCGAGACCTGCCTCGACCGGGGTGACGGGGAAGATGTACATCCCTTCGAGCCTGAGACCAGCGCACGCCTTACCGCCACGGGTGCCTGCCGCGGACGCAGGCCGGGCGTTGCGCGACGAGCGGCACCGACGGGTCCCGTCCGGACGAGAACCCGGCCCGGGACCTCAGGCGCCCTGACGCGGGCGAAGCCACCGCCAGACCCGGACCGCCTGCGCGACCTTGCGCCGCGTTGCGATCAACCGTGACCGGTCGCGCGGACGGGATCCCCATCGCACCATGGCATGAGCCTGCCGATCAGCGGCCCAAGCTCGCCTTCCGCTGCCGGACCGCGCGGCACCGGCTGCGGCCGCCCGCCGCCGCATCTAGCGGATCGGCAGCGGCACGTTGTTGACCGTCAGCACGCCGCGCTGCAGGGCGAGGTCCCAGTCGGCCTGGTCGCCCTGGCGGTGCGCGACCAGCTTGATCAGGAACAGCGCGGTGCGCAGCCGCCCCAGGCCGGACGCGTTGGCGGCGTCGAGCAGGGTGTCGAAGTTGTGCGCGGTGACGTGGCCCTCCCCGCCGCTGTCCTGCGGGTCCGGCGCCACCGTGCCGTGGCCCTGCCCGCTCAGCGCGGTGTCGCCGCGCCGCGCGTCCAGCCGCTCGACCGTCACCTCCACCGGCCGCGACAGGCGGTCGGGCGAGGCGAGCAGGGCAGGGAGCTGGTCCGCCGGCACCGAAGCGTGCACGGCCAGCGTTTCCGGCAGCAGCCCGGCGGCGGCGTCGTTCGACACCCCGCCGTCGAGGGCGACCGTCATCCGCGCCGCCGGCCCGCCGCCGTCCACCCGGAGCAGCAGCCGGCGGGCGCCGAGGCGGGTGTTGCCG
>CAXTOD010000107.1:0-9145 GCA_964245705.1 uncultured Acetobacteraceae bacterium | reverse complement strand
TCGTCACCGACCTGTGCGTGTTCCGGCGACCCGACCACGCAAGCCCGTTCCGCCTCGTCGAGGCCGCTCCCGGCACCGGCACCGACGAGATCAGGGCACGGACCACAGCGCACTACTTCGCGTAGCGCCGGGATCCGGCACAGGCGAAGCGCCGTCACCACGGCTGCCGCCGGCAAGGCTTGAACGACGCCGGGCCGCTCCGCCACGAGCGCGGCGAGCTCCGAAGTGTCTCCCGTTCGCGCGATGGCACGGTGCGGGACCTGGCGGACCTTTCCCGGTCGCCGACGCTTCGAGGATCACGCCCGCCGGCGAACCTGCTGTGGGCCTTAGCAAAGTATCAACGCTTCACGGCGACACTTGCTGGTCAATTCCATGAGGCTGGCATGCCGCGACTACGTTGGCAGCTCTACCGGGAGCCGGGGCCGCCTGACAGGCTGCGCGCGGCGGTTCTGCTCGTTGCGGTCTTCACGGGCCTCATGCTCATCACTCGCCTCGCCTGCATCGACCCTCACAAGAGCACCGTCTTCTGGCCGGCCAACGGCGTCCTCGTCGTCGCGCTGCTGTCGCTCCCCTGGCGCCTTTCCGCGCCGGTTCTGGCCGTCTGCCTGTTTCTGAACCTCGTCGTCAACGTGTTCTCCAGCTTCAGCGTGCTCGACGACATCCTCTACTCGTTCCTCAACATCGTCGTCAGCCTGGTCGCGGCGCTGCTCACCCGAAACGTTTGCGGCGCCAGGATCGACCTTTCCCGCTTCCGGCGCCTGCTCGCGTTCGGCATCGTCGCGTTCGTGTCGGCCGGCCTGGAGGCCACCCTCGGCGAGCTGATCGATCCGGGAGGAACCACCAGGGCCATGGTCCTGAGCGACGGGCTGCAGTGGACCCTGTGCGACGGTTTCGGACTGCTCATCTCGACGCCCGCGATCCTGCTCTGGCTGGTCGGCACCGATGACGCTTGTCCGTGCGAGGCCGGACGCTCCGAGCGCTGGTTCCTCCTGGTCGCGACCGCCTGCCTCACGGCGGCATCGTTCTCCGTGACCCATTCCCCGACCTTCATGCTGATCTATCCGCTTCTCGTCCTGACGGCCTTCCGCGCCGGGCCGCGCTGGGTCCTCGCCTCGATCCTGATCACGTCGCTCATCTCGGCCGCGCTGACGGCCCACGGCTACGGCCCGCTCGCCTTCCTGTCGTCGACACGCTTCCTGCTCGGCCAGGGCATGGTCCAGCCGTTCCTCATCTCGATCTTCCTGTGCGCCGCGCCTGCCAACAGCGCCCTCGGCGAGAAGAGCCGCGCCATCCGGCGCATGCTGCAGATGAAGGAAGCGGTCGAGCATGCCGCCACCCACGACTCCCTGACCGCGTTGGTGAACCGTGACCTGTTCCGCCGCCGGCTGGTCAGCCTGCTTCGGGGCGGAAGCGCCTTCGCCGTGTTCTACATCGACCTGGATCGCTTCAAGCTGGTCAACGACACGATGGGCCACAACGCCGGCGACCAGCTGCTGCGCATCTTCAGCACCCGCATGCTGGCATTGGTCGACGGCGACGTGACCGTCGCACGGTTCGGCGGCGACGAGTTCGCGATGCTGGCGCCCTGCCATCCGGGCCGAGCGGACGTCGAGGAGATGTGCCGGAACGTCCTGGAAGCGGCGCGCACTCCGTTCCTGCTTCCGGCCGGTCCGGCCCACGTCGGCGCCAGCATCGGCCTGGCCATCGGACCGGGCGGCACGTCCGATCCGAGCGAACTCATGCGCCGTGCCGACATCGCGCTTTATGCGGCCAAGGCAGGAGGACGCGACGGATACCGTGTCTTCTGCAACGAGCTCGATCAGGCGTCCCAGGATCGCGTGCAGCTCAAGGCCGACCTCGACACGGCGCTCGCCTGCGGAAGCCAGCTGAGGCTCGCCTATCAGGTCAAGGTCGGGACCGACGGCATGGTGAGGGGCGTCGAGGCCCTGCTGCGCTGGCACCATCCCACGCGGGGCCCGATGTCGGCCCGGGACATCATCGTGCTTGCCGAGGAGACGGGGCTGATCATCCCGTTGGGAAGATGGGTCCTGAGGGAGGCGCTCGGATTCGCCGCGCGCTGGCCGACGCTCGTCGTCGCGATCAACGTGTCACCCGTGGAGCTTCGTCATCCGGGCTATGTCAGCAGGGTGCTGGGCCTTTTCCAGGCTTCGCCTGTCGGCCGCGACAGGATCGAGCTCGAGATCACCGAACCCGCCCTCATGGACGACGTCGACGGCGTTGCCGGGAAGCTGGCCACCTTGCGGGCTGCCGGCCTGCGCATCGCCCTGGACGATTTCGGCACCGGCTTCTCCTCGCTCCGTCATCTCCATCGCTGCATGGTGGACCGGGTCAAGATCGACGGCTCCTTCGTCAGGGCGCTTGGCCAGGGTGAACACGCCGCCATCGTCAAGGCCATCATTCAGCTTGGACACGCCATGGGGCTGCAGGTGACCGCCGAGGGTGTCGAGACCGACCCGCAACGGGCCTTCCTGGTCGCAGCCGGCATCGACGAGCTGCAGGGCTACCTGTTCGCGCAGCCGGTCGACGAAGCCCTGCTCGTCACCAACAGCGCTGGATGCAGCTGCTGGTCCTCGAGGCATGGCCAAGGCTCCCGCGGATCGGCGAGACCCCCTGACGTCAGGGATGGAAAGGAGCCGGCTGGCGCTTCCAGCCCTGCATCCGCGGCGGCTTTCCTCCCAGAACGCCAGGCTGGACCAGCCATGGACAGACGCGATGAGGCTCGGGCTTGCGGATGCCACTGACTGGTGGCCAAGCCCGCCCCTCGTCCTGAGGATCCCGGGCACGGAGCCGCCAAGCCTTCGACCGCGTGCCGGACAGGATCACCCCGCCCCCTCGCTGCGGCCGCGATGCGACCGGGCGCATGGCTGTCGCCCTGAAGGCTGCCGCAGGGTCGCCAGAAGCAGGGTCGCCAGAACCGGGCCGGCCCTGCCGGTCTCACCGCCACCCGCTGCCGATCACGCCCGACCTGCGCCTCGGCAGTTCACGCGACGAGGCGGCTGCCGGCGAGCAACAGGGCGCAGGCGAGAAGGGGTCGCAGGACCATGTCTGGAACGCGCCTGGCGAGCAGGCTCCCGAGAACGATCCCGGGGATCGATCCGACCAGAAGCGAGCCCAGCACCCCGAGGTTGATCGAGCCGGACAACCAGTGACCAAGCCCTGCGATGAGCGTGAGCGGCACCGCATGGGCGATGTCCGACCCGACGAGGCGGACCGTGTCGATCCGAGGGTAGAGCAGGATGAGCGCCGTCACTCCCAGCGCACCGGCTCCGACCGACGAGATGCTGACGAGGATCCCCAGCATGGCCCCGACCAGCACCGTCCAGGCCGCCGGATGCTTCGGCTGGTCCGGACGCAGCCCGGCGGCGGCGGCCATGAGCCGCCGTCGAAAGAACAGCGACAGGGCGGTCAGCAGCAGGGCGCAGCCCAGCACGGTGGAGATCAGTCGGGAATGACCCTCGCCGCCCCCGGCATGTGACAGCACCAGCAGGGTGACCACCGTCGCCGGCACGCTTCCGGTGGCGAGCCGGCCAACGATCTGCCAGTCCACCGAACGGTGGGCGTTGTGCACCGTCGACCCGACGCTCTTGGTGATGGCGGCAAAAAGCAGATCCGTGCCGACGGCGGTTGCCGGATGAAGCCCGAAAAGCAGGACCAGGAGGGGCGTCATCAGGGAGCCGCCACCCACGCCGGTCAGCCCGATCAGGAGGCTGACGACAAAGCCTGCCAAGGAATAGGCCGGGTTGATCATGAAGGTCTTCCACCCATGCGACGTTGCCGGCCTCGGTCGAGGAGTCGTGGTGCCGGAACCGGTTCAGGCAGCATGCCGAGGCCGCCGGCCGGGACAGTCCCGCCGCCGGGACATCCCGGATCGGCAGGTGGTGCCGCCGGGCTTCATCAGCCTGCCGCCACGAGATGCCTGGCCGTGCGGGCAGCGCCCATGACCGCGTCCTCCAGCAGGCCCGCAGGCTCGGCGAGCATGGCGGCAGCCGGATGACGGCTGTGCAGGACGCGACCCATGCAGGACGGTGGAGGCAGGAGCGGGCAGCCGGATGACGCCGGGCAAAGGAGGCGAGCACGTCCGGCAGGATCGTGTCGGCGAAATCCTGCACCGAGCCGAGCTGCACCAGGGCCACGTCGCTCCCTGGCCACGCTGCCGACGACCCGGCCGTTCACCCGGAGCATCTGCCGGGCCAGGCTCGCCAGGTCCTCCCCCCGCTTCATCTGCAGGCTCAGCGCCGACCGGGACAGGAAGACGATCCTCCTGGCCTGTGCCCTCGGTCCGCCGTGGACCATGGCGATGAAGGAGCGGAGCAGTCCGGTCGGCACGTTGATCGCCATCTGCCGCGACCGCCGACCCGGCACGAACTCGGCCGGTCTCCCGCCGCCTCCGTGTCCGGCCTCGGCCATATCCACGATCCTTAACGGACTTATCGACAGATCAACGTCATCAAATACGGCCTTTGAACGGAGTATGGCAACAGGATCTTTGATACCACGGACAGCGATAGTGGCTCGGCGTCTCAGGAAGGGTTGTCATGTCGGTCGAGCTCATCGGTCGGGTCGAAACGCAGAACCAGCCGGAAACGATCCCGTCTTCCGGGCCTGCGCCCGACGTGGTCCATGTCGAGACGGCTGCCAAGCTGCACGAGAAAACGCAGCCTCGCCCACAGCTTGTTCGCCTTCCTTGCGCTCCCCCGACATGCAGCGAGTGTCGCCGAGCGCCTCGGAAGCGATGATCGCGCCCCGGCCGGGCCTCGACGCTCCCGCCATCCTGGCGCGGCAGCGCCGTGGAGGTACAGGCAGGTGGCAACTTCACCACCGAGGCCGAATGCTATGCCCGCAGGCCGGAACATCTCGACGTCGTCCGTGCCGGACGGACCGGGATCAGGCCAACCGGCTACGATGGCCCGCTCTACGACGTGCGCGCACGCCATCCAGTGGTGAAGCCGTAACCCCCGTCCGACAGTCCAACCCGTTTCGACGGCTTCTCGGACGAGGCGATCGCCCTTGCCGGCAGGCGCGCCGACATCCATGCGTTCCGGGGCGAGACCTGCGAGCAGGTCCATGAGGTCATCGCCCGGGTGCGCGCCGCCGTGGCGCCGCACGGGCGGTCGCTGCGCTTCTCCTTGTCGCTGCGCCCGGTCGTCACCGACACCGAGGAGGCGAGCGGGTTCAAGCGGCCGGCCGAGGTGCCGAACGAGGGGGTCACGCCGGGCGGCGGGCGCGGCAACTCGACCTCGCTGGCGCAACGCCGACAGGGTGGCGGACGTAATGCAGGACTGCTAGTCCAGCACCGCCAGCGCCTGTGTCAGGTCGGCCACCAGGTCGTCCGCATTCTCAAGCCCGATGCTGAGCCGGATCAGCCCGTCGGTAACGCCGATGCGGGCGCGCAACTCGGCAGGCACCCCGGAATGGGTGGTGGAGGCGGGATGGCAGGCGAGCGACTCGGTGCCGCCGAGGCTCACCGCCAGCTTGAACAGTTTGAGCCGGTTCAGCACCCGGAACGCCTCCGCCTGCCCGCCGGCAATCTCGATGGCGAACGTCGAGCCCGGGCCGGTGCACTGCGCCGCGTAGATCCGGCGCACCGTCTCGCTGCCGCGTCCCGCGCCCAGCGCGTGCACCGCGACCACCCTGGGATGGGCGTCCATGGCGCGGATCACGGCGTCGGCATGCCCGGCCGCGGCGCGCACCCGCACCGCCAGGGTTTCCAGCGATCGGCCGACCATCCAGCAGGAATGCGGATCGAGCTGGGTGCCGATCGCGCTGCGCAGCAGGCGGATCGGCCGCAGCAGCGCGTGGCTGCCCACCACCGTGCCGCCGATCAGGTCGCTGTGGCCGCCGATGTACTTGGTCAGCGACGCCACCACCAGGTCGGCGCCGTGCCGCAATGGCTGCTGGAACACCGGGCTCAGCATGGTGTTGTCGCACAGCACCAGCGGACGCAGCCCGGTCGCCTCGCCGACCCGCTCCGACGCCGCCCGCACCGCGGCGATGTCGACCAGCGTGTTCAGCGGGTTCGACGGCGTCTCGATCATGACCAGGCTGAGGCGGCCGAGCCGGGCGGCGGCGCGGGCGGCGTCGTGGATCGCCTCCGGGTCGCCGCCGTCGGGAAAGCCGTGCGCCGCGATGCCGAGGTTGGCCAGGGTGCGCGTCAGCAGGGTTTCGGTGCCGCCGTAGAGCGGCTGGCTGTGCAGGACCACGTCGCCCGGCCGCGCGGTGGCCAGGATCGCGGTGGTGATCGCCGCCATCCCCGAGCTGAACGCCAGCGCCGCCTCGCCCGCCTCATAGATCGCCAGGCGGTCCTCGATGATCTCGCTGTTCGGGTGGTTGAACCGTGAATAGACCAGTCCCGCGCCGCCGTCCGGCACCGGCTTGCGTCCGGCCACCACGTCGAAGAAGTCGCGCCCTTCCTCGGCCGAGCCGAACACGAAGGTCGAGGTCAGGAACACCGGCGGCTTGACCGAGCCTTCCGACAGCGACGGGTCGTAGCCGTAGCCGAGCATCAGCGTTTCCGGCGCCAGCTTGCGGTCGCCGATCGTCCTGTCGTGGCTGTCCCCCATCCCCTGCCTCCTCATGCGCATCATGCCGCACGATGCGCCTTCCCGTCGCGCGGTGCACGCAAAGCCGTCCGGAGCGCGTTGCGGCGGCGGTACGCCGCGGACGGGATGAGGCCCCACCTCCTCCCGCCATACCCGCGTCGCCACGACGTCCGCAGGCGTCCAGGAGCAGGACGGGACGGCTGTTCAGCCGGACCGACCCGGTCTAATGAACCGCCGCACCAGGTCGGCGAAACCAACTTGACCCTGTCCCGGCCCGTCCTGAAGATCCTGTTCACCTTCGAGAACCCGCTTCCCTGTCCGGAAGCGGACGCGGAGGTCTTCGTCAACACCGCCCGGTGCCTGGCACCCCTGGTCGCGAAGGCCTGGCTGCACGTGCCCTTGTCGCGGGATGCCGACGTCGACGCGGTTTGCCGCCTGGCAGGAATGCCGATCCTGCGCGCCAGGGCACCGATCCGTCCTGCCGTGCTGCGCCACCTGTGCTGCGGGCTCGCGCTGCCGCTGCATCGGGAATACTGGCAGGCCGACCTGCTGTACACGCGCAACCTTTGGGTCGCCTGGACCGCGACGCTGTTCGGCAGAAAGGTCGTCTTCGACCACTACCGCCCGTGGTCCGACCAGATCCCTCCGTTGCGGCCCTGGATCTACCTCCTGAACTGCGACAGGAACTTCCTGGTCAACATCTGCCACTCGAACTACACCAGGACCGCCTATCTCGACCTCGGGATCCCCCCGGACAAGCTGCGTTGCGTGCGCAACGGCTTCGCGCCGCAACGCCTGCACCCGCCGATCCCCGCAGCGACGGCCAGACAGGCGATTGGCGTTCCGCAGCACGCGAGGACGGTGGTCTATACCGGGCGGCTCAACCATAAGAAGGGGCTCGGCCTGGTCATGGAGGCGGCCGGACGGCTGCCCGACCTCCTGTTCATCCTGGTCGGCTCGCAAGGCCACGGTCCGATTGAGGCGGCGGCGGCTGCCCTCCCCAACGTCCGGATCGTCGCCTGGCAGTCGCCCGAAGCGCTCGCACGCTACATCTCCGCTGCCGACATCCTGCTGATCCCGCCCTCCTCCGAGCCGCTGGAAAAGTTCGGCTCCACCGTGCTGCCGCTGAAGGTCTTCCTCTACATGGCGTCCGGCCGTCCGATCCTGGCCGGCGACACGCCCGACGTGCGCGAGGTCCTGCGGCACCGGGAGAACGCCCTCCTGTGCCAGCCGGACCGGGTGGAGTCGCTGGTCGCCGGGCTTCGCACGCTGATCGACGACGGCGCCCTCGCGGCGCGCCTCGCCGCGGCCGCGTTGCGGGACAGCGTCGACCTGACCTGGGACGCGCGTGCGCGCCGGATCGCCGACATCGCCGCGGACAGGCTGCGCACGCCCCGGCAGCAGGGCAGGTGGGGCCCGGCGCAGCGACAGGCCTGGCTGTCCCGCTCGGCGCGCTGGCTGCTGCACCTGATCCGCACGCGGTCCTGGGTGCTGCCCCCCGACCCGGCCCGGTCCGCCGCCCGCGGATGAGCAGCCCGGCCAGGACGGACGCCGCCGAAGCGGGCAGTCCGGAGGAGCATCGCAGGCAGCTCCGTCGCGGCTTCAACTGGCTCGGCGGCGCCACGATCGTCGCCAGGATCGTCGACGTGCTGACGACCCTCGCGATGCTTCTGCTGCTGACCAGGAACCAGGTCGGGGTGGCCTCGCTAGTGGTGTCCATCGGCATGGTGGTCGAGGCCTTCAACGGCCTGGGCACAGGCCAGGCGCTGATCCAGGCGCGCTCGGTCAGCCGCGTGCAGCTCGACACGGTGTTCTGGTACGTGCTCGGCGCGGCCGCTGTCACGGGCGGGCTGACCCTGCTCGCCGCACCCTGGATCGGGACGATCTACGGCCTGACCGGGATGACGGGCTACTTCGTCGCGGTCGCCGCCAAGCAGCCTTTGGTCGGCGCGGCGGTGGTGCCGCTGGCGATGATGAACAGGAACCTGCAGTACCGGCGCATCGCGACGGTCAACGTGTGCGCGACGGTCGCCGCCGCGTTTGTCCGCCTGGCGCTCGGCATCGGCGGGGCGGGCGCCTGGGCCCTGGTCGCGGGCTACGCGTCGAGCGGGCTGTTCGTCCTGATCGGCGCCACGGCGGCCCGCCCGTTCCGGCCGACGCTCCGGTTCCGGCCGTCAACCGTGTCCGGGCTGCTGCGCTTCGGGCTGGGGGCCGCAATGGCCGACGCGTCGGAGCAGACCTTCAAGAACGTCGACTACCTGCTGGTCGGGTGGTTCTACGGCGCCCCTGCGCTGGCGGTCTACCGGGTCGCGTTCGACGTCGCCATGGAGCCGGCGATGGCGGTCGGCACGCTGGTCAACCGCACCGCGCTGCCGGTCCTGGCCCGGGTGTCGGCCGCGCATGGCGACCTGACGCAGGTGCTGGCCTGGTCGCTGCGCAAGACCGCCGCCCTGGTGGCGCCGCTCGCGGTGGCGCTGGTGCTCGGCGCCGGCCCGCTCACGGCGCTGCTGCACGACCGGCACAACAACAGCTATGCCGCCGCCGCCGGCCCGCTGGAGCTGCTGGCGGCGGCGGCATAGCTGTTG
>CAXTOD010000106.1:0-9201 GCA_964245705.1 uncultured Acetobacteraceae bacterium | reverse complement strand
CATCCGGGCACCAGCGCGCTCGCCGGTGCCGCGATCGCTGCGGCGGTGCGCGAGGCCGGGCTGCCCGAGGGCGTGTTCTCGCTGATCTCCGGCCCGGACCTCGTCCTCGGCGAGGCGCTGGTGCGTGACCCGCGCATCATGTCGGTGGGCTTCACCGGCTCCAGGCGCGGCGGGCTCGCCCTGGCCAGGCTGGCGGCGGAGCGGCCGGTGCCGATCCCGGTGTTCGCGGAGATGAGCAGCGTCAACCCGGTGTTCCTCTGCCCGGACGCGCTGGATACCGGCGCCGACACCCTGGCGGACGCCTTCGTCGGCTCGCTGACCCTGGGCGCCGGCCAGTTCTGCACCAATCCCGGCCTGGTGGTCGCTGTGAAGGGGCCGTCGCTCGACCGTTTCCTGGCCCGCGCCGCCGCGACCCTGGCCGGCGCGCCGGCCGCCACCATGCTGACGCCCGGCATCCATGCGGCCTACGACCAGGCCGTCGCGGCGCGAAACGCCGTCGGCGGCGTCAGCCTCCTTGCCAGCGGGCAGGCCGGCCACGGCGAGAACCAGTGCCGTGCGTCCCTGTTCGTGACCGACGCCGCTCGTTACCGCGACGAGCCGTCGCTGGCGGACGAGGTGTTCGGATCCAGCGGGCTGGTGGTCGCCTGCGACGACGAGGCGGCGGTGCTGGACCTTGCCGCGCGCATCGAGGGCCAGCTCACCGCGACGCTGCACCTGACCGACAAGGACACGGCGTTCGCCGCCCACCTGCTGCCGGTGCTGGAGCGGCGCTGCGGCCGCATTCTGGCCAATGGCTGGCCGACGGGCGTCGAGGTCAGCCACGCGATGGTGCATGGTGGTCCGTATCCCGCCACCACCGACGGGCGGTTCACCTCCGTCGGCACGCTGGCGATCGACCGGTTCCTGCGTCCGGTGTGCTACCAGAACCTGCCGCCAGCCCTGCTGCCGCCGGAGCTCGGCGACGACAACCCGTATGGCCTTTCCCGCCGGATCGACGGCCGCCTGACGCCTGCCTGAACCCGATCCCGTTCCAGCAACCGGACGCAGAGCATGTCCCTCAGCCTGACCCAACTGTTCGACGACGCCGGACGGCGCATGGTGGCGGCCACCGACGCGGCCGGCCTGTCCCGCCGTCTCGACGGCGCCGTGTCCACCTACGCGCTGGCGCTGGAAGCGATCGCGACAGGGGAAACGCTGGCGCAGGTGGTGGCGCGCCACGAGCCCGTCGAGGCGATCGACCTGCCGGCGGCGCTGGCCGAGAACCGGGTGCTGCCGCCGATCGACCATCCGGATCCGGCGCACTGCCTGCTGACCGGCACCGGGCTGACCCATCTCGGCTCCGCCTCCGGGCGCGATGCGATGCACAAGGCCGCCGCTGCCGGACAGGCGACGGACTCGATGCGCATGTTCCTGATGGGGGTCGAGGGCGGCAAGCCGGCGGCGGGTGGAACCGGGGTGCAGCCGGAATGGTTCTACAAGGGCGACGGGTCCAGCCTGGTGGCCCCGGGCGCTGCGCTGACCAGCCCCGGCTTCGCGCTGGACGCCGGCGAGGAGCCGGAGATCGCGGGCATCTACGTGGTGGGGCCGGACGCCACGCCGTGGCGGCTGGGCTTCACGCTCGGCAACGAGTTCTCCGACCATGTGACGGAGCGCGGCAACTACCTGTGGCTCGCGCATTCCAAGCTGCGTGCGGCGTCGCTGGGCGGGGAGCTGCTGACGGGCGCGCTGCCGTCCAGCGTGCAGGGGCGGTCGGCGATCCAGCGTGACGGGACGACGATCTGGGAAAAGCCGTTCCTGTCCGGCGAGGCGAACATGTCGCACGCGATCGCCAACCTGGAGCACCACCACTTCAAGTACGAGCTGTTCCGCCGGCCGGGCGACGTGCACGTGCACTTCTTCGGCACCGCGACGCTGTCGGTGTCGGACGGGATCGAGACGCGGGACGGCGACGTGTTCGTGATCGAGGCAGCGCCGTTCCGGCTGCCGCTCCGCAACACGGTGGCGAAGCGGGCACAGGCCACGACGCCGACAACCGTCCGGGTCCTGTAGCAGGACCCGGTCCGGCGCGGCCGAAGCCGCGCCGGAGCCGAGTGGTCTAGCGGCTCTTCTTGTAGAGCTTGCTGGCGATCTCGAAGATCTCCTGCGGCGCGTAGTCCGGCGCGAACGCGCCGTAGTTGCCGTCGAGCTCGGGGATCTTGCCGCCCTCGGGGTGGCCGTCGACGATCTCGAGCTGGCCAGGCGGGTCACCCGGCAGCGCCACCTCGTCGTTGGACCAGACGCCGGCCGCTTCCTCGTAGTCGCTGGGGCTGAAGCGGTACAGGCGGCGGTGGCTGCCCTCCTGCAGGTACTTCTGGCACTCCGGAATGCGGCTGAGGTCGATGTTCGGGGTGGGCAGCATCTTCTCGATCGACACGCCGGTCAGCTTCTTCAGCGCCAGCGCGTAGGCGTGCGCGTGCACCGAGCCGCGGACGAGAAGGTAGCCGCACACCTCGCGGCCGGTCGGCTCCGTCATCGTCTCGTAGACGCGCAGCTTGTGGATGCGTGCGCCGCATTCGAGGTGGAAGTTGTGCAGCAGGTCGATGATCAGGTTGCCGGTGGTGGTCACCATGTCCATGTTCCAGGACGCGGCGTTGCTGTTCATCGGCATGGCGCCGCCGCCGTTGCTCAGGAAGGAGCCGGCGAGACGGGCGTTCTCCATCTCCTTGAACGGGGCCTTGGAAACGTCGACCATCTCCTTCGGGTTGCCCGGGCCGCAGCCGAGCATCGACACGCCGGTGCTGACCAGCTCGACGTGGCCGAGCTCCTCGGCGAAGATCGCCGACACCAGGCTGTAGAACGGGCGCAACTTGCTCTTGTTGCGGAAGTTGAAGCTTTGGAACATGTAGTTGCCGAGCGTCGACATCTCGCCGTACTTGCCGCCGAGCAGTTCCTGCAGGGCCGCCGCCGCGTTCGGGTTGGGAGCCTTCGGCTCCGGCAGCTCGGCCTGCAACCGGTCGATTCTCATGAACATGACGGTGGTCCTCCACGCAGGGTAGAACCGGCTCTACGACGGAAGGTCCGATTAGTTCGCCCGGCTGCCGATCACTTGCTGATCACGCGCGGCCTTGCCAGCGCTCGATCTCGACGCCCACCGAGTCCAGCTCGGCGAACACGTCCAGCTTCTCGACCCGGACGCGCACCACGCGGACCCGTGCCTCGGCCAGCACCCCGACGGCGATGCGCTCGGCCAGCGTTTCCACCAGCCGCACGTGGCCCTCGCCGATGATCCGACGCACCAGCTGCACCACCCGTTCGTAGGACACGGTGCGGCTGAGGTCGTCGCGGCCGATCCCGGTGCCCGACGCCGACTCGTCCTGCACCCCGAAGGCGATGTTGACCCGGACCCGCTGCTGCGTGTCCTCCTCGTGCGGGTAGACGCCGATCTGGGCGAGCGTCAGGAGGTCGCGCAGGAACACGCAGCGCAGCGGCGGCACCTGCGGCCAGGGCGGGAACGCGTCCACGCGCGCTATTCCTCCATCCCGCCCGAATGGCTCGGCGCCGGATGCCACTGCATGTGCTGCCCGCCGTCCAGCGCCAGCATCTGCCCGGTGACGGACGGCAGGCACAGCAGCGACAGCGCCGCGCGCGCCACCTCGCCCGGGCTGGTGCCGCGCCCGAGCGGCACGCTGTCGCACTGCCTGCGGAACTGCGCCTCGTCCTGCCTCCGGCTCGGCAGCGCCGGGCCGGGGCCGATGGCGTTCACCCGGATCCGCCGCGGCGCCAGCGCCAGCGCCATCGACTGGGTCAGCGCCCAGAGCCCGGCCTTGGACAGGCTGTAGGACACGAAGTGCGGCGTCGGCGACCAGACCCGCTGGTCCAGCATGTTCAGCACCATGCCCTCCGCGTCCTCGGGAAGCCGGGCGGCGAAGTCCTGCATCAGCCGGAACGGCGCGCGCAGGTTGGGCTCCAGGTGCCGGTCCCAGGAAGCGCGGTCGGCGTCGTGCCACTCGTCGCGCTCGAAGGTGCTGGCATTGTTCACCAGCACGCCGAGGGCGCCCAGCGCCGCCTCCGCTTCCGGCACCAGCCGCGCCACCTCGTCCTCCCGCGACAGCTCGGCCGGCAGCAGGACGCCCTTGACGCCGCGGTCCTCGATCGCGCGCAGGGTGTCGCGGGCGTCGTCGCCGTCGCGGCGGGCATGCAGCGCCACCGCGAAGCCGCACTCGGCGAACGCCAGCGCCATCGCCCGGCCGAGCCGCGCAGCACCACCGGTGACCAGCACCGCACGCGGAATCGCCGACGGGATCGGCCAGATCACGCTCACGTCCCGCGCCTCAAGACCGCCGCGCCATCAACGCCGCCGCCAGGGTGCCGTCGTCCAGCACGTCCAGCGCCCCGCCCATCGGCACCCCCTGCGCCACCCGGCTCACCGTCACGTCTAGCGACGCCAAGCGTTCCGCCAGCCAGTGCGTGGTGGTCGCTCCCTCCACCGTGGCGCCCAGCGCCAGGATCACCTCGCGCACGCCCCCCGCCTCGATCCGCGCCAGCAGGGGTGCGGTGGACAGGTCGTCCGGCCCGGTGCCGCCCAGCGCCGACAGCGTGCCGCCCAGCACGTGGTACAGCCCGCGATGCACCCCGGCCCGCTCCAGCGCCCACAGGTCGCCGACGCCTTCCACCACGCAGACGATGCTGCGGTCGCGGTTCGGGTCGTCGCAGATCGCGCAGGGGTTGCGGCTGTCGAGGTTGCCGCACAGGGAGCAGGTGCGCACCGTCCGCGCCGCCTGCTCCATGGCGCTGGCCAGCGGCAGCAGCCGGGTGCGCGGCTGGCGCAGCAGGGTGAGTGCCGCCCGCCTGGCGCTGCGCGGGCCGAAGCCGGGCAGGCGCGCCAGCAGCTCGATCAGCCGCTCGATCTCGGGGCCGCCCACGGGACGGAAACTAGAACGGCAGCTTCATGCCGGGCGGCAGGTTCAGGCCGCCGGTGACCTTCTGCATCTCCTCCGCGGTGCGCGCTTCCAGGTGGCGGCGCGCCTCGGCGTGGGCGGCGACGATCAGGTCCTCCAGCATCTCGGTTTCCGCAGGATCCGCCAGCTTGGGATCGATGCGGATGCGCTTGAGGTCGCCCTTGCCGGTCAACGTCATCGCCACCATGCCGGCGCCGGCAGTGCCCTCCACCTCGATGGTGGCGAGGCCCGCCTGCATCTCCTCCATCTTGGCCTGCATCTGGGAGGCCTGCTTCATCAGGCCGGCGAGGTTCTTCATCGATTCGGCACTCCTTGACACGCCAGACGAAGATGGTGTCGCAGCCCGCTTCCACCAGGACAAGGCGGAGCCAACTACTCGTCGTCCGTGTCGAGGTCCTTGCCCTCGTTCATGATCCGGTAGAGCCGGTCCATCTCGACGTCGAACTCGGCCCACAGGGCAGCACCCTCGGCGGTGGGAAGCGCGTCCTTGCCGAAGCGGAACGCGTTGTCCTCGCGGACGATCGACAGGGTGTCGGTCCAAGGCATCGCCCTGGCGGACTTCACCACCGCCAGGGTCGCGTGCAGCCGCGCCCGGATGATGGACACGACCTCCTCGCTCGGCCGCTCGGCGACCGGCGCCGGGGATGCGAACAGGTCGGACTGAATGCCATCCATGCAGACCCGGTAGCACCATCGCGTCGAGTCCCACCAGCCTTGGCATGCTCCTCGCGATCACGCATCCTGCGGTCGTGACGTGGCGCCATGAACGACTGCCGGAGCTGGTGCGCGCCATGGCCGGGCGGCCGCGTCACGAGGCGCTCCGCGGCCACGTCGTCGAGCTGCTGCGCTCCGGCTTCAACGCGTCCTACGAGGATCTCCAGCACGAGGTCTACCTGCTCGACCGGAGCGGCCGGATCGACGCGCTTTGGGGTGCCACGGTCATCGAGCTGAAAAGCGACCTGCGCCGCGAGCGGGACGACGTGCTCGCCCGCATGCCGGCCTATCTCGCCGATGCGGCCGCCCGCTCGCGCAGCGCGCGACCGGTGACCGGACTCGCCACCGATGGCGCCACCTTCATCGCCTACGCTCTGCAGGACGGCACGCTTGCAGAACTGAGCCGCTACGAGACCGACCCGGACCGCCCGACCGAGCTGATGGCCTGGCTGGAGCCGCTCCTGTCCGAGCGCCCGGACCTGCTTCCGGAGGCACGGGCGGTAGCCCAGGCGTTCGGGCGGGGCAGCCTGACCTTCGCCCGGGCCCGCCTGACGCTCGACTCGCTCTGGTCGTCGCTGGGCGACGATCCCGAGATCCGGCTCAAGCACGATCTCTGGAACGGGCTGCTGCGCGAAGCCTATGGCGAGGATGTCGGCGGGGAATCGCTGTTCCGGCAGCACACCTACCTCGCCATCGTGGTCAAGGCGATCGCTGCACGCGTGCTCGACCTCGCGGTGGATGACCCGGCGGCGCTGCTGTCCGGGCGCGGCCTCGCCGACGAGGGGATCCTCGGCGCCGTCGAGGCAGACTTCTTCGACTGGCCGCTCAAGGCGCCCGAAGGCGGCGAGCTGGTGCGTCAGATCGCGGAACAGGTGGCCCGCTTCCGGCTGCGCGACGTCGAGACCGACGTGCTCAAGATCCTCTACGAGAGCCTGGTTGACCCCGATCAGCGTCACGACCTCGGCGAGTACTACACTCCCGACTGGCTCGCGGGCCGGGTCGTCGC
This sequence comes from uncultured Acetobacteraceae bacterium, assembly GCA_964245705.1. Lineage (GTDB taxonomy): Bacteria > Pseudomonadota > Alphaproteobacteria > Acetobacterales > Acetobacteraceae > Lichenicola. Next base: position 2,544 of record CAXTOD010000106.1, on the reverse strand, counting down.
GCAGGTCGTGGACAGGCCGCTCGACCAGCGCGTGCTCGACCCGGCCTGCGGCTCCGGCACCTTCCTGTTCCACGCGGTCCGGCGTCTGGTCGCCGCCGGTCGCGACGCCGGATGGCCGGCGCCCCGAATACTGGAAGCCTGTGCCGACCAGGTGCGTGGCCTCGACGTGCATCCCGTTGCCGTCACGTTGGCCCGGGTGACGTGGCTGCTGGCGCTCGGCAACCTGGTGCTCGAACGCGCGGCCCGGCTGACCGTGCCGGTGTTCCTCGGCGACGCGATGCAGTGGAACCTGCGGCGCTACCTTGATCGTGCCGACGTGCTGGTCGAGGTGCCGGGTGAGCAGCCGCTGCAGGTTCCTGGCGGCTTCGCCGAGGATCAGGCCGCCTTCGAGCAGGGCCTCGACGTGCTCAGCCAGGGCCTGCGCGACGAAGCGGCCGCCGTGGTCATACGCGACCAGTTGCGTCGCATCGCAGGCATCACGGTAAAGGACGCGGATGCGCTTGCCGACACGTTCGTGCGCCTGCAACTGCTCTACCGCGCCGGCCGCAACGGCATCTGGACCTTCGTGTTCCGCAATCTGGTGCGCCCGGTCTGGCTGTCACGGCCGGAGCAGCGGGCCGACGTGCTGGTCGGCAACCCGCCATGGATCGTCTACCGCCACCTCAGCCCGACCATGAAGGACCGCCTGCGCGGGGCGCTCGAAAGCTATGGCTTGTGGACCGGCGGCAACCTCGCCACCCAGCAGGACATGTGCGCGCTGTTCTGGGCCCGTGGTGCCGAGCGCTATCTCAAGATCGGCGGCCGGCTCGGCTTCGTTTTGCCGTTCGCCGTGCTGAACGCGCCCGTCTTCGCCACCCTCCGCTCGGGGCGCATGAAGGAGGTGAACGTCCGCGTCACCGACGGGTGGGCGCTGGAGCGGGTCTGGCCGATCTTCGGCGCCCAGTCCGGCAGCAGCACCACCAGCACCTGCGTGCTGTTCGGCGAACGCGGGCAGGCGGCGGCCCTTCCGGCGGAACTCGACCGTTGGATCGGACGGCTCGCCGAACGCGACGCCAACGAGGCCGAGGCGGCTCGGGTTTTGACCCGGACCCGCGTGCCTTGGCCACGTCCACGTATCCTGATTGGAGCCTCCCCTTATCGGGCGCGCTTCCGCGACGGCGCTACGATATATCCGAGGCGTTTCTTCCTGGTCGAGCCTGAGCCGACTGGTCGTCTCGGCAGCCGTCGTGATGCGCCCCGCATGCGTGGACGGGCTGGCGCTCTGGATAAACATCCTTGGAACGGTGTCGAGCCTCCACGTGGGCCCGTTGAAAGGCAATTTCTGCGGCAGCTTGTGCTTGGAGAAACGATAGCGCCCTTCCGCCTGTTGGACACAGTGGATGCTGTAATCCCTCTCGACGGCCTGCTTGTGCTGGACGCTGCTTCAGCGCGTAACGCGGGATATGTGCACCTGTCACGTTGGTTGTCTGATGCCGAAGAGAAGTGGATGAGGCTTGCAAACAAGGCCGCAGATGGACAACCCCGGATGACGCTTCTAGCGCGCATCAACCACATGCGAAATCTTGCTGTTCAAGCCACGATGCCAACCATACGTGTTTTATATACCAAGGCCGGCACTCGACTGAGTGCGGTAAGCATCGCAGCTGGCGACTCGATTATCGACCATATGGCCTACTGGGCGACAGCGCGCTCTCAAGGGGAAGCAGCCTATCTGGTGGCGGTGCTCAACAGCGCGGCTGTCTTAGCGAAGGTTTCAGACCTTCAACCACGTGGCGAAGTGACGCCGCGACATTTTGACAATTTGGTTTGGACGCTCCCGATCCCGGAGTACGACGACACAGAGCCGTTACACCGCGACATCGCGGCGTTAGCCGTTCGTGCCGAGGCCGTTGCCGTCGCCGTTCCTTTAACCGACACGCAGCACTTCACCGCGAAGCGACGCGCGATCCGGATGGCGCTGGTTGAAGACGGCGTGGCTGCTGAAATCGAAGCGCTCGTGGACGCGCTGCTTCCGCCCTGAGTGTTGGTTACCGGTTTCCGTCGTCGAGGTCGTCGAGCCCGACCGGCTCGGAGTCGTCCGGCGCGAACTCCATGTCGGGCGCGTCGGGCTCCATCAAAAGGGGTTCGGCGGGCGGGGCGTCGGGCGTGGACGCGGCAACCGCCGGCTCCGGCGGCAGGCCGTAATCATCCAGCGTCGCGTCCTTGACCGCGCCCAGCTTGGCACCCGGAAAGGCAGCCAGAATCGCCTGCACCAGCGGGTGCGCTTCCGCCTCGCGCGCGCGGTCGGCGTCGAGCGCGTCCGCCTGCTCGGCCAGCGTCGGCTCGCCCGGCGCGCGCACCACGGCGATGGTCCAGCGGGTTCCGGTCGCCTCGCCCAGGATCGCCGCCAGGCGCTGCGACAGGTCGCGCGGCGCCTGTGGCTCCAGCCGGAGCTCGATCACCGGGGGGGCATAGCGCACCAAGTGCGCGCAATGGCGCAGGTGGCCGTGCAGCGTCGCCTCGCGTCGGCTGGCGACGAAGGCCACCGCCTCGCGCCAGCTGCGC
>CAXTOD010000105.1:410-9261 GCA_964245705.1 uncultured Acetobacteraceae bacterium | reverse complement strand
GCATCTGCGTCGGCATGCAGCTGATGGCCGAGCGCGGGCTGGAGCACGGCGAGACGCCAGGGCTCGGCTGGATCCGCGGCGAGATCGCCCCGATGGCGGCGCCCGGGCTGCGCCTGCCGCAGATGGGCTGGAACGAGCTCGCCTTCACGCCCGGCGTTCACCCACTGACCGACGGGCTCCAGCCCGGCGACCACGGCTACTTCGTGCATTCCTACGCGCTGGCGAACCACGATCCGGCCGACCTGGTCGCGACCACCTCGTATGGCGGCGAGATACCGGCACTGGTGGCGCGCGGCAACCGCGCCGGCACGCAGTTCCACGTCGAGAAGAGCCAGCGCGTGGGCCTGCGCATCCTGCTCAACTTCCTGCGCTGGAGCCCCCGGGGGTGACGCAGGACCGCCCCCCGACCCTGTCCGCGGAGCGGGTCGGCGTCCTCAGCGACGACGACATGCAGGCGCTGTGCGAGGCGACCGACGCGGCGATCCTGGACGGGGGCGGCTTCGGCTGGGTGACGTCGCCGGGCCGTCGCACGCTGGAGCAGTACTTCCGCGGCATCCTGCTGGTCCCTGAGCGCGCGCTGTTCGTGGGCCGGCTCGACGGCACCATCGTCGGCGCCACCCAGCTGCTCCGGCCGCCGCGCAACAACGAGGCGCAGGCGATGAGCGCCACCCTGATGCACAGCTTCATCGCCCCCTACGCCCGCGGCCACGGGCTGGCCCGGATGATGACGGAAGCGGTGGAGGACTGCGCCCGGGCGCTCGGCTACCAGGTGCTGAACCTCGACGTGCGGGAAACCCAGGACGCGGCGATCCGGCTCTACAACAGCCTGGGCTACCGGCACTGGGGCACGCATCCGCATTACGCCCGTGTCGGCGGCGAGACCGTGGCCGGCTTCTTCTTCACCAAGCGGCTGCAGGATCGGGGCCGCCTGACGGCACGGTCGGAGGGTGCCGCCGCCGCGCCGGACGCGGACAAGCCGGCACCGGTTCCCCGGCCCCTCACCCTGTATCCGGCCATCGACCTCAAGGACGGCGCCTGCGTCCGGCTGCGCCGCGGCGAGATGGGCGACGTCACCGTGTACTCGGACGACCCGGGCGCGCAGGCGCGGGCCTGGGTCGCCGCAGGGTGCCGCTGGCTGCACGTGGTGGACCTGAACGGCGCCTTTGCCGGGCGCTCGGTGAACGCGGAGGCGATCGAGGCGGTGATCGCCAACGCCGAGGTGCCGGTGCAGCTCGGCGGGGGCCTGCGCGACATGGCGGCGATCGAGCGCTGGCTGGCGGCCGGGATCGCCCGCGTCATCCTGGGCAGTGCGGCGGTGAAGAACCCGGAGCTGGTGCGGGATGCCTGCCGGGCGTTCCCAGGCCGCATCGTGTGCGGCATCGACGCCCGCGACGGGCGGGTGGCGACGGAAGGGTGGGCCGAGGTGTCGGAGCTGTCGGCGGTCGAGCTCGCCCTGCGCATGCAGGACGCGGGCGTGGCCGCGATCGTGTTCACCGAGATCGCCCGCGACGGCATGCTGACCGGGCTCGACATCGCCCAGACCTGCGCCCTGTCCGCCCGGCTGTCGACGCCGGTGGTGGCGAGCGGCGGGGTCGGGCGGATCGAGCACCTGCAGGCGCTCAAGGCGGCGTCGGCGCGGTGCGCCGGCATCGAGGGGGTGATCGTCGGGCGTGCCCTGTACGACGGGCGGATCGAGCCGCGCGAGGCGCTGGCGGTGCTCAGCTAGATGCTGAAGCTGCGCGTGATCCCGTGCCTGGACGTCAAGGACGGGCGGGTGGTCAAGGGCGTCAACTTCGTCAGCCTGCGCGATGCCGGCGACCCGGTGGAGCAGGCGGCGGTGTACAACGCGGCCGGCGCGGACGAGCTCACCTTTCTGGACATCACCGCCAGCCACGAGAAGCGCGACATCCTGCTCGACGTGGTCAGCCGCACCGCGTCGCGCATCTTCCTGCCGCTCACCGTGGGCGGGGGCGTGCGCTCCACCGAGGACATGCGCCGCCTGCTTCTGGCGGGGGCCGACAAGTGCAGCATGAACTCGGCCGCGGTAGCGCGTCCGGCGCTGGTCAGGGAGGCGGCGGACAAGTTCGGCAGCCAGTGCGTGGTGGTGGCGGTGGACGCGCGGAGCGACGGCCGCGGCGGCTGGGAGGTGTTCACCCATGGCGGGCGCACCGGCACCGGGCGGGACGCGGTGGCGTGGTGCCGGGAGGTGGCCGAGGCCGGCGCCGGCGAGATCCTGCTGACCAGCATGGACCGGGACGGCACCGGACGGGGCTTCGACCTCGACCTGTTGCGGGCGGTGTGCGGCGCGGTGCGTGTGCCGGTGGTGGCGTCGGGGGGCGTGGGCACGCTGCGGCACTTCGTCGAGGGAGCCGAGGCCGGGGCGTCGGGCCTGCTCGCCGCCAGCGTGTTCCATTTCGGCCAGTTCACGGTGGCGGCGGTCAAGCAGGCGCTGCGCGACGCCGGCCAGCCGGTGCGCCCGGTCGGCTCCAGCCAGGATCGTTCATGACCAAGCCCCCGAAGCGCGTCGGCAAGGCTGGGAAGAAGGCGGCGCCGAAGAAGCGGGTCGCCAAGGCGGCCCCGGCCTTGCGCAAGGCGGCGCCGGAGGCCGAGGGTCCGGTCGCCGCGCGCACGCGACCGGCCAAGAAGCGGGCGGTGGCGAAGAAGGCGGTGAAGAAGGCGGCGGTGCGGCAGTCGCGCGGGGCGGCGAAGCGGGTGGCCGACCTGTCGGGCGCCACCGCCGGCGTGCTGGACCGGCTGTTCGAGGTGGTGACGGAACGGCGCGACGCCGATCCCAACATCAGCCATTCGGCGCGCCTGCTGTCGCGCGGCACCGCCAAGGTGGCGCAGAAGTTCGGCGAGGAGGCGGTGGAGTGCCTGATCGAGGCGGTCAGCGGCAACAGCGCGGCGCTGATCGGGGAAAGCGCCGACGTGCTCTACCACCTCATCGTGCTGTGGGTGGATGCGGGGCTGCGTCCGGGCGAGGTATGGTCGGAGCTGCAGCGGCGCGAAGGCACCAGCGGCATTGCGGAAAAGGCGTCGCGTCCCGCCGCCATCCAGCAGGGAGACTGACCGTGCCGGTTCCAGGCCTCGGCGCCTATGACGCCGACAACATCTTCGCCCGCATCCTGCGCGGCGAGATCCCGTGCCGGCGCGTGTTCGAGGACGAGCACGTGCTGGCGTTCCACGACATCCGGCCGCTGGCGCCGGTGCACGTGCTGGTGATCCCGAAGCAGCCCTACGTGTCGTTCGCGGACTTTGCCGCGCGCGCCGGCGACGCCGAGATCGCCGGCTTCACCCGCGCGCTCGGCCGGGTCGCCACGATGCTCGGGCTGGACGAGCCGGGATACCGGGTGCTGTCCAACATGGGCGTAGACGCCGGCCAGGAGGTGCCGCATTTCCACGTGCACCTGTTCGGCGGCACGCCACTCGGGCCGATGCTGGCGCCGGGCTGAGAACCTGTCCGGCGTGCCGGCTCAGGCGGGGGCGAGGCCCAGCGCCTGTCGGTCGTACAGGCGGCGATAGAGCCCGTCCGGCCGGTCCAGCAGCGCCCCGTGCGCGCCGTCCTCGACCACGGTGCCGTGCGAAAACACCAGGATCCGGTCGAGCGAGACCACCGTGGACAGGCGGTGGGCGATCACGATCACGGTGCGGCCGACCATCAGCCGCTGCATCGCGTCCTGCACCAGCGCCTCGGACTCCGAATCCAGGCTGGAGGTGGCCTCGTCCAGGATCAGCACGCGCGCGTCGGCCAGGAAGGCGCGCGCGATGGCGATGCGCTGGCGCTCGCCGCCGGACAGCTTGACGCCGCGCTCGCCGACCAGGGTGGCGTAGCCGGCCGGCAGGCGGTCGATGAAGCCGGACGCGTTGGCGAGCGCCGCCGCCCCCTCGATCTCGGCCAGCGTGGCGTCGGGGCGGGCGTAGCCGATGTTCTCGGCCAGCGAGCGGTGGAACAGCACCGGCTCCTGCGGCACCACGGCGATCTGCGACCGGAGCGACTCCTGCGCCACCAGACTGATGTCCTGCCCGTCGATCAGGATGCGGCCGCCGTCGAGGTCGTACAGGCGCTGCAGCAGCTTGGTCAGGGTGGTCTTGCCGGAGCCGGACGGGCCCACCAGCGCCACCCGGCTGCCGGCCGGGATGTCGAGGTCGAGTGCGCGGAACAGCGGCTGGGACTGGCCGGCGTAGCGGAACGACGCGCGCTCGAAGCGGATTTCGCCGTCGGTGATGCGGATCGGCGAGGCGTGCGGCCGGTCGCGCACCCCTTCCGGCTCGCGGTACAGCGCGACCAGCTCCTCCATCTCGTTCACCGAGCGCTGCACCACGCTGATCTGCTGGCCGATGTCGCGCAGGTAGCCCTGCACCAGGAACACCATGGTCAGCACGTAGGCGACGTCGCCGGCGCCGGCGCGGCCGTGCCACCACAGGAACAGCACGGCGGCGACCAGCGACAGCCGCAGCACGGTAAGCGCCAGGTTCTGCAGGTTGCCGCTGTCGGTGCCGCGCAGCCAGGTGCGGGTGGTGCGGCGCGACCAGCGGCCGACCACGCGGGCCAGCCGTTCGTCCTCACGGTTCTCGGCGCCGAACGCCTTGACCACGCCGTTGCAGGTGATGGCGTCGGCCAGCACCGCGCCCAGGCGGGTGTCCCAGCCGTTGGCGAGGCGGGCGGAGGGAGCGACGTAGAACAGCGTCATCGTCACCGATAGGGCGGCGAAGCAGACCGAGCCGAGGCCGAGCAGCAGCCCCATCATCGGCCAGCGCAGCGCCAGCACGACCGTGGTGCCGGCGAGCACGCACAGCTCGGGCAGAAGCATCAGCAGCAGGGTGTCGTCCAGCATGTCGACCGCCCACATGCCGCGGGTCAGCCGGCGTACGGTGGAGCCGGCAAAGGTGTTGGCGTGCCAGTCGGTGGAGAAGCGCTGCACGCGGGCAAACGCGGTGCGGGCGATGTCGCCCATGATCCGCACCGTCAGCCGGGTGATGCCGATGAAGGCGAGCCTGCGGCCGAGCACGCTGACCAGGCCGAGCGCCGCCAGGCCGCCCAGCATGAGCTGGCTGTGGTGCAGCGCCAGCCTCGCCTGCGGCGGCCGGACGGCGCCGGCGCCGAGCAGGTGCGGCGGCAGCCGGGTCACGTCGTCCACCAGCCGTCCGGCCAGGATGGGCGTCACCACGTCGGTCAGGGTGGCCAGCACCATGCCGCCGGCGACCACGCACACCAGCACCGGACGGCGCCGCCAATGGCCGAACAGGAACCCCAGCACGGCAATGAAGACGCTGCGGCCGCTCCCCCTGGCGGCGGACGCCGCACGCGCGGAGTCGGGTTCGGTCACGACGGTCGATGAACTCCACGCGTGGCGCCGGACGGGCGCCGGCGGAGGACTAGGACGGAACCGGACCGCAGGACGCGGCGGGCAAGAGGACGGCGGGATCGTGCGGGCAAGGCTGGCGCGCCGCGGCACCGCCGTCGACCATCACCCCGCCACCATCGAACCGTTCGGCGTCCGGGGATAGCGGCCGGGACCGCAGGGTGTCCAGGAACAAGCTCGTCAGCACCGGATCCAGGCACCGTCCGGCTTCCGCTTCCAGCCGCCGCACCGCCGCGTCGAGCAGCCGCGGCTCGGTGGTTCGGGCGCGCGGAAGCACGGCGGCGGCGCGGTCGGCGAGTGCCGCGATCCGGGCGGCAAGCGGGATCTGCGTGCCGGCCAGGCCGCGCGGGTAGCCGGTGCCGTCCCAGCGCTCCTGGTGTCCGAGCGCCATTTCCGCCGCGCGCTCGAACAGCCTCGACTGGTTGCCACAGAGCAGCCGGGCGCCGATCACCGGTGCCTGCCGGAGCAGGCGGCGCTCGGCCTCGTCCAGCGGGCCGGGCTTGTGCAGGAGGCTGTCTGGGACCGCGATCCGGCCGAGGTGGCGGAACAGGGCGGCACGCTGCAGCTCGGCCGCCTCGGCCGGTGCCAGGCCGGCGAGCAGCGCCAGCTGGTGCACGAAGCGGTCGCCCTCCCCGGGGGCGCCGATCGCCTGCACGGTTTCCGGTCGCGACAGGACGACGAGCCGGTCCAGCACCTCCAGCTGTTCCAGCGCGGGGCACCGGACGTCGTCCACGCGCCGGAACGCGCCGATCCGGAGCAGCCAGGCGCCCAGGCAGCCGCACAGCGAAAGAATCAGGCCCGGCGGCAGGAAAAACGTCCTCCCCGCCGGATGCCCGCCCAGCAGCATCAGCAGCCCGGCGGTGCAGGCGGCGACGCCGAGCGGTCCGGCGAGGTGCTGATCGGTTCCGTGCCGACCGGGTCCGTGTGCCGCCGCCGGACCGGATCCGGCGGCGTGGAACCGACCCAGGCCGGCCAGGCACGCAAGCAGCAGGGGCACCAGGCTCGCGAGTTCGAGCGGATCGACAACCTGGAACAGGACATGCCCATTGAAAGGCCACATCTTCGCTGACATGTCCGGCCGCGCTCACAACCCAGGGTGGAAGCGGGCAATCTGCAACATCGTCACATGGACGTAAATCGCGTTCTGCCGCCTGGATTCCGAATCCGGCCGAGGCGTCCAGCTTTGCCACACTTGACGGAACCGGTGCGAGGCCGCTCCGCTGGCGCGCCGCGCGGCATGCGCGTGAGCCAGCAGGCGGGATCGAAGCATGGGCGGCATGGCGGCGCCGGGACGCGGCAAGAACACGGCGTCGCGTCCGATGACGAAGGCCGAGGTAGCGCAGTTCATCGCGGCTCTCGGACAGGCCAATCCGGACGGGCAGACCGAGCTCGCCTTCGAGGACGCCTACACGCTTCTGGTGTCCGTGGTGCTGTCGGCGCAGGCGACCGACGCGTCGGTCAACAAGGCGACGGTCGGGCTGTTCGCGGAGGCGCCCGATCCGGCCGCGATGGTGCGGCTGGGCGAGGAGGGCGTGGCGCGTCACATCCGCGCGATCGGGTTGTGGCGGGGCAAGGCGCGCAACGTGGTGGCGCTGTCGGCGGCGCTGCTGGCACGGCACGGCGGCGCGGTGCCGGCCGACCGGGACGCGCTGGAAGCGCTGCCCGGGGTCGGCCGGAAGACCGCCAGCGTGGTGCTGAACGTGGCGTTCGGGGAGAGCGCGATGGCGGTCGACACCCACATCCTGCGGCTCGGCAACCGCACCGGGCTGGCGCCGGGCGCCACGCCGCGCGCGGTGGAGGACGGGCTGGTGGCGCGGATCCCGCCGGCGATGCTGCGCCCGGCGCACCGCTGGCTGATCCTGCACGGGCGCTACGTGTGCAAGGCAAGGGCGCCGGAATGCTGGCATTGCGTCGGCCGCCCCTGGTGCCAGTATCCGGACAAGCGCGACGCGCCGACGCGCTGACAGGCGGTGCGCCGACCGGCGGTGCGGGCGCTTCTACTCGGTCGGCGCGAGCGGCAGGGTCGGGCGCGGGATCGCGGCGGGTGCTGCGCGCGGCACCCAGGGCCGGTCGCCGCGGCTGCCCAGCGCGCTCCGCACCGTCACTCCGCCCGTGCCGATCCAGACCGCCTGTGGCCCTTCCCGCCACACGGTGAAGCGGTCGATCCGCGGCACCCCGGGACAGGCGCCATGCGCCGGGGCCGGCGAGACCAGCAGCGACACCCCGTCGCAGTCGCCCGGCTCGAGCGCCGGCGGCGGCTCGTCGTCGTCGGCGCTGCGCTTGCCGCCGGTCGGGTCGCGCAGCAGCATCACCGTGCGTCCGTGCCGGGTCAGCAAACAGGCGGCCGGGTTGCACATCACCTCGCCGGACGCGTCGGCCGGTCCGGCGTCGGGGAGCGACACCGGCGCGTCCGGGATCGTCCAGGCCCGGCGCCAGTCGGACAAGGTGATCGGCTCGGTGCGGGCGCCCTGCTCGACCAGCATGGTGCGGCCGGCGCGGAAGGCGACCAGCTGCGCGTCCTCCGACACCAGCAGGTCGGGCGGCCGCACCAGCCAGGGCGAGGCGAGCCCCAGCGTGACCGGCAGCAGGCCCAGCAGCCGCCAGCGCCGGCGCCACAGGCACAGCCAGAGCAGCCCGAAGCTGACCAGCAGCAGGCCCCAGGCGGGAGAAAACGGCACCGGCAGGCTGGCGGCCGGAAGGGCAGCCACGGTGCGCGCCAGCAGCAGGATCAGGTCGATCCCGGCTCCCATCGCGCGGAGCGTCGGCCAGTCGAGGCCGAACGGCATCAGCAGCAGCGACAGCAGCCCCTGCGGCATCACCCAGAACGCGGTCAGCGGCACCGCCACGAGGTTGGCCAGCACGAAGTAGAACTGCACTCGGCCGAAATGGAACGCGGCGTACGGCAGCGACGCGGCGCCGGCGACCAGGCTGGTGAAGAACAGCTGGAACACGTGCAGCGCGACCCGGTCGCGGACCCCCGGGCCCTGCAGCCAGCGCGTCAGCGGGCGTGCCGCCTCGTAGCCGGCCAGGAGCGCCAGCACGGCGGCGAAGCTCATCTGGAACGCGACGTCGAGCAGCACGGCCGGGGTCAGCAGCAGGATCAGGGCCGCGGCAAAGGCGAGTGCCCGCAGCGACACCGCGCGCCTGCCGATCACCAGCCCCAACATGGCGACCGCGGCCATCGCCAGGCTGCGCAGGCCGGGCAGGTGCAGCCCGGTCAGCAGCATGTAGAAGCAGCCGGCCGCCAGCGCCGCCAGGGCTGCGATCTGCCGGCACGGCAGGCGCAGCGCCGCCCATTCCCACAGCGCCAGCCCCATGCGCACCAGCGACAGCGACAGCCCCATGACGATGCCCAGGTGCAGCCCCGCCACCGCCAGCAGGTGGGCCAGGCCCGACGCGGCAAAGGCGTCGCGGTCGGGCTGCGGGATCGCGCTGCTCAGCCCGGTCAGCAGGGTGGCGGCCACCGCGCCGCGCGGCCCGGGCAGCAC
>CAXTOD010000105.1:0-400 GCA_964245705.1 uncultured Acetobacteraceae bacterium | reverse complement strand
CGGAAGGTGCTGAACTTCAGCCCGTGCGCGGTCATGTGGTTGAGCAGGCCCAGCCACACGGTGGGCACGCCGGCGCTGAAGGTGACGCCCTCGCGCTCGAACAGGTCGTGCAGCGACGCGCCGTCCAGGTGCGGCCCGGGCAGCACCAGCTGGATCCGGTCGGCGATCCGCTCGCGCAAGCCGCGCATCCCGGCCGCGAACCCGTGCCGCGTGTTGTGCGACAGGATCGCCACCGGGGACAGCGCCCTGCCGGAGCCGGCCAGGTCGGAGAAGAAGGCGTCGCGCTGCGGGTCGCGCCCGGATGGCAGGTCCGGCGGCGACGGCGCACGCAGCAGCGCGCGGATCCGCACGGCGTCGCCGGGGCCGATCTCCAGCGCCATCAGCGCGGCCAACTGGGCGT
>CAXTOD010000104.1:2355-9346 GCA_964245705.1 uncultured Acetobacteraceae bacterium | reverse complement strand
GCCCGAAGCGCGCAGCGTGCTGGCGCTGGGCCTGAGCTACGCCCCGGGCGAGGACCCGCGGCACATCCAGGGCCGGCCCGACCGCGGCGGCATCTCGGTGTATGCCCGGCATCGCGACTACCACGACGTGCTCAAGGGCATGCTCAAGCACCTGGCGCAGTTCGTGGTGAAGCAGGCGGCCGCCGACGGTCCCGAGGTGAAGGTGTTCGTCGACACGGCGCCGGTGATGGAGAAGCCGCTCGCCGCGCGAGCCCGGCTGGGCTGGCAGGGCAAGCACACCAACCTGGTTTCCCGTGAACATGGGTCTTGGCTGTTCCTGGGCGAGGTCTACACCACGCTCTCCCTGCCGCCGTCCGAGCCGCGCGCCGGCGGCTGCGGCTCCTGCACGCGCTGCCTGCAGGCCTGCCCGACCGACGCCTTTCCGGCGCCGTACCGGCTCGACGCCCGACGCTGCATCTCCTACCTGACCATCGAGCATCCGGGCCCGATCCCCGACGAGTTCCGCGCCGCCATCGGCAACCGGATCTACGGCTGCGACGACTGCCTGGCGGCCTGCCCGTGGAACCGGTTCGCAGTTCTCGGCCGCACCGCCAAGCTGCAGGCCCGCGCCGACCTGCGCGCGCCGCACCTGGCCGAGTTGACCCGGCTCGACGACGCGGGCTTCCGTGCCCTGTTCGCCGGCTCGGCGGTCAAGCGCATCGGCCGCGACCGCTTCGTGCGCAACGTGCTGATCGCGATCGGCAACTCCGGTGACCAAGCGCTGCTGCCGGCGGCGCAGGCGCTGCTCGCCGACCCGGACCCGGTGGTGGCCGAGGCCGCTGCCTGGGCCTGTGCACGGCTCGCGGCGGCGCAATGACGCAGGCGATGCTCAAGCGCAGCCTGGTGCTGTCCGGCCACCGCACCAGCGTGGCGCTGGAGCCGGAGTTCTGGGCGGCCCTGGAGTCGCTCGCCGCCGGGCAGGGCCGGAGCCTGGCCGCCCTGGTGGAGGCGACGGATGCCGGCCGCGACCCCGCCCGCAGCCTGGCCTCGGCGCTCCGGGTGCTGGCGCTGTCCGCACGCGCCCGAGAAAAAATCGTCCGGGCGTGAACGCCGTTCAGAACCCGTTAACCATTGGCCGGCAATCTCCTCCTCGACGCCAACACGGCGCCGATTGTTAAGGAAGAACTCCGATGCACACCACCAGCACCGTCCACCCGTCCGAGACCCGCAACGAGACCGTCAGCCCGCTGCTGCTGTCGCACCAGCTGCTGTCGCTGGCCGAGGATGCGCACCGCGCCGGCCTGCCGCAGAGCGCCACCCGCCTGCTCCGCCTCGCCCACACCGTGTGCAACGACCGCCCGCGCGCCCGCTGAAGGAGGGAGGATGGGACCAAGCTCGCGACTGGACCGTTCTGCCGCCTGGCGACGAGGCCCTGGATGAGCGCGGTGAGCGAACACGCGGGGCAAACCCTGCCCGTGTTTCCCGTTGAAACGGGAGCCCGCTGAGCCGGGCTTATGATACAGGCATGGGTATGGCGATCTGGGGCAAGCTGTTCGGCGGCGTGACGGGCTTCGCGATGGGCGGCCCGATCGGCGCCGTGCTGGGCACGGCGTTGGGCCATGCCGCGGATCGCGGTGCGCTGCTGGATCCGCCCGCCGGCACCTGGGGCAACTGGGGCGGCACCGGCTTCCTCGGTAGCGAACCCAGACAGCGCGCGGCTGCGGACCCGAACGGGGCGGCATTGCGGCTGGCGGCGAAGATGGCGGCGGTGGCCGGCAAGCGCGACCAGTTGTTCGCGATCGTGGTGGTGGTGCTGTCGGCCAAGCTCGCCAAGTGCGACGGGCCGGTGAACCGCCAGGAGATCGACAGCTTCAAGCGCTCCTTCCGGATCCCCACCGAATCCACCGCCGAGATTGGTCGCCTGTTCGACCAGGCGCGTACACGTACCGACGACTTCGCCCCCTTTGCCGAGGAGCTGGGCCGCGCTTATGCCGACCAGACCGCAGTGCTGGAGGAGGTGCTGGCGGCCCTGTTCGCCATTGCCCGCTCCGACGGGGCCCTGACCCGCCCGGAGCTCGACTTCCTCGGCCGTGTGCACGCGCTGTTCGGGCTCGGGCACGGCGCCTGGGACCGGGCCGAGAATGGCGCGGCGCGGCCCGCCGCCGACGAGCCGGACGCGTATTCCGTGCTGGGCGTGCGACGCAACGCCAGCGACGACGAGATACGCGCCACCTGGCGACGCCTGATGCGCGAGATCCATCCCGATTCGCTGGCCGCCCGCGGCGCCAAGGCGGCGGAGATCGCCGGCGGCGCCGAGCGGGTGGCCCGGGTCAACGCCGCCTGGGACCGGATCAAGCGCGACCGGGGCCTGTAGGGGCATCGACCACGCGATCGTCGAGCAGTCGAGCCCGAACTGCCGCGCGCGCGAGCCGGGCTCGGTCGTCGACACGCTGGTGCTGCACTACACGGGCATGAACACTGGGGCAGCCGCGATCGAGCGGCTGTGCGACCCGGAGGCGCAGGTATCCTCGCACTACGTGGTCGAGGAGGACGGACGGATCGTGCGGCTGGTGCCTGAATACCTGCGCGCCGCCCATGCCGGGGTGTCGTTCTGGCGTGGCCGGCGCATGTTGAACGACAGCTCGATCGGCATCGAGATCGTCAACCCCGGCCACGAATGGGGCTACCGGCCGTTCCCGGACGCGCAGGTCGAGGCGGTCGAGGCGCTCTGCTCCGCGATCCTCGGGCGCCACCCGATCCCGCCGGCGGGCGTGGTCGGGCACAGCGACGTCGCCCCCGACCGCAAGCAGGACCCGGGCGAGCTGTTCCCCTGGGCCCGGCTGGCGCGACGGGGGATCGGGCTGTATCCGCACGACGTGCCGGACCTCGGCACGGCGGAGGATGCGGACGGCATTGCGCCGGTGCGACGGGCCCTGGCCCGGATCGGCTACGACGTCATCGGGGAGGGCGGCATGGACGAGGCGCTGCACATCGTGCTGACGGCGTTCCAGCGGCATTGGCGGCCGGAAACGGTTAACGGACGCGCCGACCGCGGCACCCGCGCCCGCCTTGAGGCGGTGGCGCAGCTCGCCGACCCCCGATGAGCGATACCCGTCAGCCGGTCGACCGGCCGGACATCTTCGCCACCGTCGAGGGCAAACGCCTGTTCGGCTGCCGCGCCGACGGCGCCTGGAAGGACTGGGGCCCATACCTCAGCGACCGGCAATGGGGCACCGTGCGTGAGGACTACAGCGCCGGCGGCGACGCCTGGGACTACCTGCCGCACGACCACGCCAGGAGCCGCGCCTACCGCTGGGGCGAGGACGCGATCGCCGGGTTCGGCGAGCGCCGGCTGCGCTGGTGCCTGGGGGTGGCGCTGTGGAACGGCTGCGACCCGATCCTGAAGGAGCGGCTGTTCGGCCTGACCAACGGGGAAGGCAACCACGGCGAGGACGTCAAGGAGCTCTACTACCACCTCGACAGCACGCCGACCCATTCCTACGCCCGGATGCTCTACAAATATCCGCAAGGGCCCTATCCCTATGACGCACTGGTGCAGGAGAACGGCCGGCGCGGCCAGGACCAGCCCGAGTACGAGCTGGTCGACACCGGCATCCTGGATGGGAACCGCTACTTCGACGTGTTCGTCGAGTACGCCAAGGCCGGGCCCGACGACATCCTGATGCGGGTGCGCGTGGCCAACCGCGGGCCGGACCCGGCGACTCTGCACCTGCTGCCGCAGCTCTGGGCGCGCAACCGCTGGTCCTGGACCCAGGACATGCCGCGGCCGGTGCTGCGCGCCCTGTCCGACACCGTTGTGCTGGCGCAGCAGGACGGGATGGCGGACATGCGGCTGTCCGTCGAGCCCGGCGCCACCCTGCTGTTCTGCGACAACGACACCAACAGCAACCGGCTCTACGGCCAGGACGCGCCCGGCTTCTTCAAGGACGGCATCAACGACTGCGTGGTGGGCGGGCGAGCCGGTGCGGTGAACCCGGCCCGGAGCGGCACCAAGTGCGCGGCACTGCACCGCCTGGAGATCCCGGCCGGAGCCGAGCAGGTGGTGCGGCTGCGGTACTGCGCCGGCGAGGCGGACTCCGACCCGTTCGCCGACTTCGACGCGGTGTTCGCCGCCCGGATCGCCGAGGCGGATGCCTTCTACGACGCCCTGCAGCGGCGAGTCGTTGATCCGGACGCGCGGCTGGTGCAGCGCCAGGCCCTGGCCGGGATGCTGTGGTCGAAGCAGTACTACCGCTACGACGTGCAGCGCTGGCTCGACGGCGACCCGGCCGAGCCGCCGCCGCCGGCGTCGCGCGCCACCGGGCGCAACGCCGACTGGCGCGGCCTGAACATGGCCGACGTCATCTCCATGCCGGACAAGTGGGAATACCCCTGGTTCGCGTCCTGGGACCTGGCGCTGCACACGGTGGTGCTGGCGCTGGTCGATCCCGACTTCGCCAAGCACCAGGTGCTGGTGTTGACCGAGGCCGGCGCCATGCACGCGAACGCCGCCCTGCCGGCATACGAATGGTCGTTCGGCGACGCCAACCCGCCGCTGCACGCCTGGGCGGCGTGGCGGGTGTTCGAGACCGACCGCACCCTGAACGGCCAGCCCGACCACGACTTCCTCAAGCGCGTGTTCAACAAGCTGACGATGAACTTCACTTGGTGGGTGAACCGAAAGGACGAGCAGGGCCGCAACATCTTCCAGGGCGGCTTCCTCGGGCTGGACAACATCGCCATCTTCGACCGCTCGGCGCCGCTGCCGACCGGCGGCACGCTGAGCCAGTCCGACGGCACCGCCTGGATGGCGATGTACGCGCTGTCGATGCTGCACATTTCCATCGAGCTGGCGCTCGCCGACCCGGCGTACGAGGACGTCGCCACCAAGTTCTTCGAGCACTTCCTCATTATCGCCGGCGCTGAGGGCAACGCGCTGTGGGACGAGCAGGACGGCTTCTTCTACGACACCCTGACCCTGCCGGACGGCGAGCGCATCCCGTTGCGCGCGCGCTCCATGGTCGGCCTGATCCCGCTCTACGCGGTGACGATCCTGCGCCACGACGAGCTGGCCCGGCTGCCGGACTTCTCCGCCCGCATGCGCTGGTTCCTGCAGCACCGTCCGCAGCTTGCCGAGCTGGTCTCGTCCTGGGAGCGGGTCGGGCAGGACGGCACCGCCCTGCTCGCGCTGCTGCGCACCCACCGCATGACCCGCACGCTGGGCCGCATGCTGGACGAGACCGAGTTCCTGTCCGTGGGCGGCATCCGCGCGGTGTCCAAGGCGCACGAGGCGGCGCCGTATCGCCTGGAATGGGACCACCAGAGCTTCGAGCTCGCCTACTGGCCGGCGGAAAGCCGGTCGCGCCTGTTCGGCGGCAACTCCAACTGGCGTGGCCCGGTCTGGATGCCGGTCAACTACCTGCTGATCGAGAGCCTGCTCCGGCTGCACCGCTACTACGGCGACGGCTACCGGATCGCCTGCCCGACCGGCTCGGACCGGCAGATGACGCTGGGCGAGGTGGCGGCCGAGCTGTCGCGGCGCCTGGTCGGGCTGTTCACCCGCGGGCCGGACGGCAGGCGCCGGGTGCATGGCGACGTGGCGCTGCTGCAGGACGACCCGCATTTCCGCGACCTGGTGCTGTTCTACGAGTACTACGACGGCGACACCGGGCGCGGAGTCGGCGCCTCGCACCAGACCGGATGGTCGGGGCTGGTGGCGCTGCTGATCCACAACCTAGCCTGGAGCGGCCCCCAGGCCGTACCAGCCGCGGTGCCGGTCGCGACGCCGGCTGCGCGTTAACGATCGCTTCAGCATCGCCTGCGAGGATCGGCGGACTGTCTGCAGCAACCGGACCCTCGTCATGAGCGCCACGATCGGCTTGACCTCCTCGTCCACCGCCTCGCAGCTGCTGTCGGGTGCTGGGAGCAGCACCCCGGCCAGCCTGGCCGACACCTCCGCCGGCAGCAGCAGCACCGGCGCCACGGGCGCTGCCGGCGCATCCGGCGGCAGCAGCAGCGCGTCTGGGGGCGACACCACCAGCGTGACCACCAATGCCGACGGCTCGGTCACCACCACCGTCACGGATTCGACTGGCAACGTCGTCTCCAGCAGCACCGCGCCTGCCAGCAACCCCAGCAGCAGCGACCCCGCCGGCTTCCGGCTCAGCCTGCAGGCGTGACCGGCGCCGGGGCCGTCGGCTGCGGCCTGACGCCCAGGACGTGCGCGATCGCGTAGCTCAGGTCGGGCCGGTTCAGGGTGTAGAAGTGGAACTCGTCGACGCCGTTCGCCTGCAGCAGGCGAACCTGCTCGGCCGCGATCACGACGCCGATCATGCGACGCATTTCCGCTTCCTCCTCGGTGCCGGCGAACATGTGCTCCAGCCAGTCCGGTACTCGTGCCCCACAGGATTCCGCGAACCGCCTGGCCGGGCCGAAGTTCGACACCGGCATGATCCCCGGCACCACCGGGGCGGTGATGCCGACCGCGACGCAGCGGTCGATGAACCGCAGGAAGGTCTCGGCGTCGAAGAACAGCTGGGTGATCGCGCGCGTGGCGCCGGCGTCGAGCTTGCGCTTGAGGTTGTCGAGGTCCGCCTCCGGGCTCGCCGCCTCGGGATGCACCTCCGGATAGGCCGCCACCGAGATCTCGAAGTCGGCGACCCGCTTCAGCCCCGCCACCAGCTCGGCGGCGCTGGCATAGCCCTCGGGGTGGGCCTCGAACCGGCCGCCCTTCACCGCTGGGTCGCCGCGCAGGGCGACGATGTGGCGCACGCCGCAATCCCAGTAGCGCCGCGCGACGTCGTCCACCTCGCCGCGGCTGGCGCCGACGCAGGTGAGGTGGGCGGCCGGCACCAGCGCGGTGTCCCGCACCAGGCGCGCCACCGTGTCGTGGGTGCGGGCCTGGGTGGAGCCGCCGGCGCCGTAGGTGACGGACACGAAGCTCGGCCGCAGCACCTCCAGCCGGCGGATGCAGGCCCAGAGCTGCTGCTCGAGCGCCTCGGTGCGTGGCGGG
>CAXTOD010000104.1:0-2345 GCA_964245705.1 uncultured Acetobacteraceae bacterium | reverse complement strand
TGCAGCGAGCGCCAGGCGATGTCGCGCAGGCTCGCCACCCGCAGCGTGATGTCGCGCCCGAGCACGTTCAGCGTGATGCTCGAGCCGACCCGCACGTGCCAGCCGCGTGCGAGCCCGGCGTCGAACGACAGCAGCGGCGGCGCCCGGTCGGCACGGGGCAGCGGCAGCCCGGCCACGCGCGGGCCGGTCAGCCACCGCTCCAGCGGCGGCAGCGTATGCCTGGCCGCCTGCGCCTCGGGTTCCCGCCCATCGGGGCCCCGCTCCCGCACCGGGGCGAGCGGCTGCAGCAGCTGGTTGTCGTGGGGCTGGATCATGTTCCTGTAGTTTGGTGGCCGCTGCCGCAACGTGCAAGCGCCGCCCCGGGCGTGACCGTGCATTGCACGGCGCCGAAGCCATGTTAGACAATCCGGCTGGCAGGTCCCGGAGCGGCGGGAAACCGGCTGTCATGCCAGGCGCCCGCGATCCGGCACCGCGGCGAGTCGAGGGGCAGAAGATGGGTCCGGAGAACTGTTCTCGCCACTCTCCGCATGCCTGGACCGGTGGCCTCGCCGGCGCCGCCCTGCTTGCGCTGGTCCTGACGGGCTGCGCCACCAGGCCGGCCGATCCGGAGGCGGCGGCCGACTACGACCGCGCCAACGACCCATACGAGCCGGCCAACCGCTTCTTCTACCGGGTCAGCAACACGCTTGACGCCTACACCCTGCGTCCGGTGGCCCAGGCCTACGTGTGGGCGGTGCCGGAGCCGGCCCGCACCGGCGTGCACAACGCGCTCGCCAACCTCGCCAGCCCGGCGGTGCTGGTCAACGACGTGTTCGAGACGAAGCCGGCGCGAGCCGGCGACACCTTCATGCGGTTCCTGATCAACTCCACCATCGGCATCGGCGGCGTGCTCGACGTGGCCAAGGGCTGGGGCTACCCGGCGAGCCCGGCCGACGGCGGCATGACACTGGCGAGCTGGGGCTTACCGGAAGGGCCCTACCTGTTCCTGCCCCTGCTGGGTCCCTCCAATCCGCGCGACGCCACCGGGTTCGGCATCGACATCGGGCTGGCGCCGCTCAACTACGTGCCGCGCGGCTACGGCCTGATCACGCTGAACTGGGCGCTGTACGGCATCGGCACGATCGACGCCCGCGCCCAGGTGCTGGCCGACCTCGACCAGGTGAAGAAGAATGCGCTAGACCCATACGCAACCATACGCAGTCTCTACCGGCAGCACCGCAACGCCCAGATACAGGCGATGCGCGACGACCACCGGGCGACGGTTCCGGACTGGTATTCCCACTGACACGGGGCAGGATCGCCATGCTGAAGACCCTCATCCGCCTGCCGGCGGCCACCTATGTCCTGGTCGGGCTGCTGCCCGCGACCCTGCTGGCGACGCCGGTGCTGGCGCCGCTCGGCCTCGTCCCGATACCGGCCGCCCACGCCCAGGCCTCATCGGACACCGAGTTCGTGCGCATGCTCAGCGTCAAGCTCACCGCCGTGGTCAACGGGCCGGGCAGCACGGCGGAGAAGAAGACGCAGGTGCTGCCGCTGCTGAGCCAGGACGTCGACGTGGATGCGATCGGCCGCTTCTGCCTGGGGCGGTTCTGGCGCACCGCCAGCCCGGACCAGCAGCAGCGCTACCTCACGCTGTTCCACCAGGTGCTCGTCAACTCCATCACCGGGCACCTCGGCGACTACAAGGGCGTCGCCATCAGCGTGGGCAGCGCGACCGCGCAGGGCGACGGCAGGACGGCGGTGCCGACCGTGATCACCCGTCCTGGACAGCCGAACACCAACGTGCAGTGGATCGTCAGCAACGCGTCCGGCTCGCCCAAGGTGATCGACGTGATGGCCGAGGGGGTCAGCCTCAGCATCAACGAGCGCGACGACTACACCAGCTACCTCGCGCGCCATGGCAACAGCGTCGACGCCCTGATTGCCGCCCTGACCCGGCAGGTGTCGCACGCGTCCTGAACCGGGCCGCCCTCAGCGACGCACGCTCTCGTAGACCAGCATCGGGTAGCCGTCGCGCTCGAACCGGACCACCACCGTCATGCCGATCCCGCCCAGCGTGGTGCGGGACGCGAAGTTGTCTTCCCGCGCCACGCCCACCACCCGCGCCTCGCCGGCGTCGTGGGCGAAGCGGAGTGCCGCCCCCGCCGCCTCGCGGGCAATGCCGCGCCCGCGCGCGCTGGGGAACAGGGCAAAGCGCAGGCCGAGGCCGCGCCCGTCTGGACGCTCGTGCATTCCGGTCATGCCCAGGAACCGGTGCGGCTGGCGCACGGTGAAGATGCCGACGCCGCGGCGGGCCCAGAAGGACAGGTCGTCCGCCATCTCGTCCATGTCGCGCCATTGCACCG
>CAXTOD010000103.1:0-9354 GCA_964245705.1 uncultured Acetobacteraceae bacterium | reverse complement strand
CCACCGGCCAGCGTGCGGGCGACGGCGATCGCCTCGGCGTCGTCGCGTATGACGTGCGCGGCGGCGGGGGTCGGAGCGGCGCTCATGCGGCCCGCTCCGCAACGCGGCGCCGCGCGGCGCCGGGATGCGGCAAAGCCAGGCGGGGCCCGGCGCCGAACAGCTTCTCGCGCAGCGTGCCCGGACGGTACTCCGTCTTGTAGCGGCCGCGTCGCTGCAGCTCCGGCACCAGCAGGTCGGCGACGTCGGCAAAGGTTTCGGGCGTGACGACATAGGCCAGGTTGAAGCCGTCGATGCCGGTGTCGGCGATCCAGGCTTCCATCTGGTCGGCGACGGTCGCGGCCGAGCCGACCAGCAGCGGCCCGAAGCCGCCGATGCCGACCCATTCGGCGACCTCGCGCACGGTCCAGCGCCGGTCCGGATCGGCGGTGGTGAAGCTTTCCACCGCGGAATGCACCGCCTCGTTGCGGATGTAGCGGATCGGCTCGTCCAGGTCGTAGGCGGAGAAGTCGATGCCGGTCCAGCCGGACATCAGCGCCAGCGCCCCGGCATGGCTCACGTAGCGGCGGTAGTCCTCGTGCTTCTCGCGCGCTTCCGCGTCGGTGCGTCCGACGATCGCGGTGGTCAGGTTGAAGATGCGCACGGCCGCAGCACCGCGACCGGTCTCGGCGGCCCGGCGCCTGATGTCGGATACGTAGCCGCGTGCCACAGCCTTGCTGGGGGCTGCCATGAACACGCATTCCGCGTGGCGGGCGGCGAAATCCCGGCCCTTACCCGACGTGCCGGCCTGGAACAGCACCGGGGTGCGCTGCGGCGAGGGCTCGGACAGGTGGATGGCGTCGAGCCGGAAATGCTCGCCCTCGTGCCGGATCCGGTGCACCCGCGACGGGTCGGTGAACACCCCGCTCGCCCGGTCGCGCAGCACGGCGCCGTCCTCCCAGCTTTCCTCCCAAAGGCGGTACACTAGGTCGAGGTACTCGTCCGCGATGGCGTAGCGCGTGTCGTGGCCCTTCTGGCGCGCGTCGCCCGACACACCGCGCGCGGCGCTGTCCAGGTAGCCGGTGACGATGTTCCAGCCGATCCGGCCTTGCGTCAGGTGGTCCAGCGTGGACATGCGGCGGGCAAAGGTGAAGGGCGGCTCGTAGGACAGGGTGCAGGTGACGCCGAAGCCGAGATGCTCGGTGACGGCCGCCATGGCGGAAACCAGCAGGGTGGGGTCGTTCAACGGCACCTGCGTCGCTTCGCGCAGCGCCGTGTCGATGTCGCCCCCGTACACGTCGTACACGCCGAGCACGTCGGCCAGGAACAGCGCGTCGAACTTGCCACGCTCCAGGACGCGGGCGAGGCTAGTCCAGTACAACAGGTCCTTGTAGCGGTCGGCCTGGTCGCGCGGATGCCGCCACAGCCCCGGCGACTGGTGCACCACGCAGTTCATGTCGAAGGCGTTGAGTAGGATCTCGGGCCCGGCGAGCGTGGCGGTCATCGGGCTCAGATCCAGGCGTGGCGCGGCGGCAGCACGCCGTTCAGGGCGTGGTTGCCGACCAGCGCGTATTTCCACCGCACCGGGTCGTGCAGCGTGTGGGTGCGGGCGTTGCGCCAATGGCGGTCGAGCCCGTAGGCGGCGAGCGCCGAGCGGGTGCCGGCGAGCTCGTGCAGCTTGTTGCCGGCGAGCACCGCGATCTCGGTGGTCAGCACCTTGGCTTCCGCCACCTTGAGCGAGGCGTGGCCAACCGTGTCCTCGGTGGCGTCGGCGATTGCCCGGTCCACCGCGCGCCCGGCGATGGCCAGCACCGCTTCCGCGGCATGAAGGCGGATCTGCAGGTCGCCGATCGCGGCGATGGTGTAGGGGTCGTCGGAAGCACGCTCCTGGCCGCTGTCGATCCAGGGCCGCGACAGGGTACGCACGAACCGAACCGTGTCGGCGATGGCGGCGCGGGCGATGCCGAGGTCCACCGCCGCCTGGATGATCTGCGAAACCGGCCCGTTCGCGGACGGGCGGTCGTAGCCGAGATGGGCGGGCACCACGTTCCGCGCCTCGATCCACACCTTGTCCAGCGACACGCTGCCGCTCGCGGTGATGCGCTGGCCGAAGCCCGACCAGTCGTCGGTGATCGCTAGCCCGGGCGAGGCGGGATCGGCGAAGGCCAGATAAACCTTGTCGTCCTCGCCGGTGGCGGCAATCGGGATGATGTCGGCGAACAGGGCGCCGGTGGAATAGAACTTGCGGCCGGACACGCGGTATCCGTCCCCGTCCGGAACCAGGCGGGTGTCGAAGGTGCCGGCGTTGCGGCTGCCGGCTTCCGAGAACGCGTTGCCGAACCGCCTGCCTGCGAGCACGCCGGCGTAGAAGCGCCACTTCTGCTCCTCGTTCGCCGTGACCCGCAGCGCTTCCACCACGCCCAGGTGGTTCTGCGGGATCTGGCCGATCGACGGATCGGCCTCGGAGATGATCGCGATCACCTCGGCCACGGTCTCGAACGACACCTCGGCGCCTCCATAGGCGCGCGGCACCGTGATCCCCCAGAGCCCGGTCGACGAGAACAGGTCGAGCTCGCGCCGCGGCAGGATGCGGTCGCGGTCGCGGTCCACGGCACCTTCCGCGAGAACCGGCGCCAGGGCCCGGGCGGTCTCGATCGCTTCCGCGTCGTTGTGGATCACCCGCGCCGCCGGAGGGCCGCCCGTGTCGTGTGAAGCGAGCGCGAGATCCATCGCCAGTCCTCCCACCTCACGCCATCTCGGGCGCGGGCACCGACACCGGGCCGGCTGTTTCCAGACCATCACATGCTGATGTTGGTCACGCAACTCCCGCCGAAACGGTGTGGTATTTAGATCGTATCATAGCTATCAGTCCGGAAGCCGAGGTTTACCGATGATGAAGCGCAGATTGCACGAGATTATTTCGTGGATTCTGGGTAGTGGCAACAAGGAGAAAGCGTGGCAGCAGGGAGACCCCCATAGGTGACGGTCGTGCCGGCAGGGCCCGAATGGCGGGCCGCTCGCGGCACGCGCGCCCCGGGGATGCCCGCGCTGCCGGTCCGGTGCCGCCGGTCCCGGATGCGGTTCGCCGGCCGTCGCCGCACGCCAGGCACCGCGTGAGCATCGACGTGCCGATCCTGGAAGCGCGTGGCTTGGTCAAGCACTTCGGCGCGACCCGCGCGCTCGACGGCATCGACCTCGTGGTGGCCCGCGGCGAGGCGGTGGCACTGATGGGGGCCAACGGGGCCGGCAAGTCGACGCTGGTCAAGATCCTGTGCGGCGCGATGCGGCCGGATCGCGGCATGCTCGCGATCAACGGCTGCGCCACACGCCTCGCCGACCCGGCGGCGGCGCGGGCGCTCGGCATCGCCACCGTGCACCAGGCGGTCGATGCGGCTGGCGTGCCGGGCATGACGGTGGCCGAGAACCTCGTGCTCGACGCCCTGTGCACCGGCCGGCTGCCCCGCTTCCTGTCCGCCGCGCATATCCGTCGTGCGGCCGCCCCGGTCGCGACCGGCGTCGGCCTCGAGAACAGGCTGGACGACCCCTTGTCGTCGCTGACGCTGGCGGAACGGCAGCTGGTGGGCATCGCGCGCGGCCTCGCAGGCGAGAAGCGGCTTCTGATCCTGGACGAGCCCACCGCGTCCCTGTCCACGCCGGAAGCGTCGCGCCTGTTCGCGGTGCTCGACCGGCTCAAGGCGCAGGGCATCGCGGTGATCCTGGTGTCGCACCACGCGGCCGACCTGCGCCGGATCGCCGACCGCGCGGTGGTGCTGCGCGACGGAAGGGTGGCCGGCGTGTTCGACCGGCCGCTCGACCTTTCGGACGCGCTACGCGTTATGGTCGGCGCGCTGCCGGACGCCGGCCGGATGCCGCCGGCACAAGGTCCGGCGATCCTGCGCGCCGAGCGGCTCCGGATCCGGGACGACGGTCCGCCGCTCGACCTCCTGCTCCGCGGGGGCGAAGTCACGGTGCTGTTCGCGACGCTGGGGGCCGGCAAGTCGCGGCTGCTCCGGACGCTGTTCGGCGCCGTCCCGGCCCGGGGCGGCGCGATGGCGCTGGACGGCAGGCCGTGGCGGCCACGGAGCCCGCGCGAAGCGGTGCGCGTGGGCGTGTTCCTCGCCGCCGAGGACCGCTGGCGCACCTCGTTCCCGGCGGCGGGCTCGCGCGGCGCCAACATTGCCGACGTGATCGCGCTGCCGCACCTGCCGCGATGGACCGGACGGACCGGCCTCGCGCCGGCCAGGCGGGAAGGTGCCGCGGCGCGCGACGCCATCCGCCGCCTCGGCATCGTCTGCCGCGGTCCGGACGACCGGCTGGAGCGCCTGTCTGGCGGGAACCAGCAGAAGGTGGTGCTCGGGCGATGGTCGGCGGTGCCGGGCCGCGTCCTGCTGCTGGACGAGCCGTTCGCGGGCGTCGACGTGCGGGCGCGCCACGACCTGATCGCGTTCCTGCACACGCTCGGGACGGGTACCGCGGTGCTGCTCGCGACCGCCGATGCCGAGGAAGCGCTGCAGGCAGCCGACCGGCTGCTGATCCTGCGTCCGGATGGGCTGCACGATCACGGCCGGCCGGACCGGCGGGACGGCGCTGCGCTGCTGGAGATGGCGGGCGCGATCGAGGGCGAGGCCGCCGCATGAGCGGCCTGGCACCCACGGCGGTAGGAAGGCGGAGCGCGGCGTTCGCCGCGACGGCGCTGCACGGCCTGGGCAGGATCGCGGTGTTCGTGGTGCTCGCCCTCCTGCTGGCAGGCTTCTCGATCGCCCAGCCCGCGTTCCTGCGGCTGAACAACCTGTTCGACATCGTGCAGGGCGTGTCGGTCACGGCTCTGCTCGGGCTCGGCATCACCTTGTCGCTCGCGGTGGGCGGGTTCGACCTGTCGGTCGGCAGCACGGCGGCGCTGGCCAGCATGGTCGCGAGCTATGCGCAGGTGGTGTGGGGCTGGGGAGCGCCGGCGACGGTGACGCTGGCCTTGTGCACCGGGGCGGCGGTGGGAGGCTTCAACGCCCTGCTCACGGTCGGGCTGCGTATCCCGGACCTGCTCGCGACGCTGGGCACGCTGTTCCTGGTCGGCGGCCTGCAGCTGATCCCGAGTGGCGGCCGCGCCATCTCGCCCGGCATGCCGTTCGACGACGGCAGTACCGCCGGCGGCGCGTTCGCGCCCGGCTTCCTCCTGCTCGGACGGAGCCGCCTCGGCGGCGTCGTGCCGGTGCCGGTTCTGGTGCTGCTCGCCGCGACACTGGTGCTCTGGGTGCTGCTGGAGCGGGCGAGCTGGGGCCGGGTCGCTTATGCGGTCGGGGGCAACGAGGGCGCGGCCCGGCTTGCGGGTGCGCGCACGCAGCGGGTGCGGACGATCGCCTATGTTATGTCCGGCACCATCGCGTCGGTCGGCGGCATCCTGCTCGCGGCGCGCGTCGGACGCGGCGACATCGTGAGTGGCGGTTCGCTGCTGCAGGACGGGTTCGCCGCGGCGCTGATCGGTTATGCGGTGCTGGACCTGCGCCGGCCCAACGTTCTCGGCACCGCGGTGGGCGCGGTGCTGGTGGGCGTGCTGCTGAACGGCCTGACCATGCTGGACGCGCCGTACTACGCGCAGGATTTCATCAAGGGCGCCGTGCTTGTCGCGTCGCTGGCACTCACCTACCGGCTCGGCCGGGACCGTGAAACCTGAGGAAGCCGTCATGACCTCGACCGTCGCCAGATCGCTCGCGACCATCCTGCTGGCCATCGCGATGAACGCGCGCCCATGGGCCGCATCGGCGGCGGGCCTGCCCGGGGCGCCGCCGCCCTTCGACAAGGGAAACGTGTCGGTGGCGCTGATCACGCTGCTGTCGGACGGCGACTTCTTCCAGTCCTTCGAGGCGGGCGCCCGCCGGCAGGCGCGCAAGCTCGGCATCGACCTGCGGGTGATGCAGGGACGCGGCGAACCGGCGGCCGAGCGCGACGCGGTGCAGCAGGCGATCAACCTCGGCGTGAAGGGCATCGTGATCGACCACGGCATGCCGGAAACGCTGCGCGACGTCGCCGATGCGGCCGTGCGGGCCGGGATCAAGGTGGTGGCGTTCGACGTCGACCTCGCGAACCCGGCGATCCCGCAGCTGCAGCACGACGACCAGGGGCTGGCGCGCGCGGTGCTGGAGCAGGCGCTGCACGACAACGGCGACCATTTCGAGGCGGGCTACGTGTATGTCGCAGGCTTCGCGCCGCTCGACCGGCGTGACCAGGCTTGGCGGCAGTTCAAGGCGGCCCACCCCGGTGTTCGCCAGGACGCGCAATGGGGCACCGCCGCGTCGCCGGTGGCGTCGGCGGTGGCCGACCAGACGGCGGCGGCGCTGCGGGCGCATCCGGGCATCTCGGTGGTGGTGGCCCCCTGGGACGAGTTCGCGCGCGGCGTCGCCCTGGCCGCCGACGAGGGCGGGCTCGACGACAAGCTCCGGATCTACAGCGCCGACATCTCCACCGCCGACATCCAGGCGATGCGGGCGCCGCATTCGCCCTGGGTGGCGACGGCGGCCTCCGACGCGGCCGTGCTCGGCGCCGTGTCAATCCGCGCGGACGCGATGCTGCTGGCCGGCGAGGCGCCGCCGCACGAGATCACGGTTCCGGTGACGCTGATCACGCGCACGATGCTCGACACCCTCGGGGTCAGCACGGTGGAGCAGCTCGAGAGGGCGCTGCCGACGTTCGGCAGCAGCGACGCGGCGACGGCGCCCTGGATGCAGGCAGGTGGCTGATCCAGGCGGGCGGAAAGGGCTGCGGGCGAGCTCCGGATCCATGGGCATGATCGGGATCGCCGCACGCCTGCCGTGCGGGATGACGCTGCGAACGGGCATGGCCCGCGGCATCGTGGCTGCCGCGGCCGTGGCGGCGACGGTCGCGCACATGGGCACGGCCCAGGCCGGACCGGTGGGCACGCTGGGCATGTCCTACGCTTACTACGACCCCTTGAGCCTGGTGCTGAAGGAGAAGTCGTTCCTGCAGGATGCCGTCGGCAGCGGGGTGACGCTCAACTGGGTCCTGAGCCAGGGCAGCAACAAGGCGCTGGAGTTCCTGCGCGGCAACTCGATCCAGTTCGGCCAGACTGCGGGATCGGCGGCTCTGCTCGGTCGCGCCAACGCGGCGCCGGTCCAGGTGATCGCCGTCACCGCCACGTCGGAATGGACGGCCCTGGTGGTGCGGCCCCGTTCGGGCATCGCCGGCCTCGCGGACCTGAAGAGCAAGCGCGTCGCGGTCACGCCAGGGACGGATCCGGACATCTTCCTGCTGCGCGCCCTAGCGACTGTCGGGCTCAGTGCCGGAAACGTTTCCCTGGTGCCGCTGCAGCACCCGCTCGGCCGGCAGGCGCTGGATGCCGGCCAGGTCGATGCCTGGGCCGGCCTCGACCCGTTCATGGCGGAAGCGGAGCTGCAGAACCACGACGTGCTGCTGTACCGCAACAAGGCGCTGATCTCGCCGGGAACGCTTCTGGTGCGCGAGGATTTCGAGGCCGCCCATCCGGAGGTCGTCCGGCAGGTGCTGCAGGCCTATGCGCGGGCCCGGGACTGGGCGATCGCCAACCCGGACGCGATGGCGCAGATCCTGGCCACGGCATCCGGGCTGAGCCTCAACATCGCCAGGCTTCAGCTCAGCCGGATCGACTTCGCTGGCGGGGCGGTGGGGCCGGCGCAGCTGGCCGGCATCCTGGCCGCGGGACCGATCCTGAAGGCGAGCGGCAAGCTCGCGGCCGGCGCCGACGTCGTTAAGGCGGGCGCCAGTCTGGTGAACACCTCGTTCACGACGGCGGTCGGCATCCACTGACGTGCGGGTGACGGTGCGGGCCTCGTTCTTGGGCTGGTGGTTCCGGCGGTTCTGCTGGGCGCCTGGGAGGCCGCGACCGCGAGCGGCATGGTGACGGCATCCGTACTGCCGCCGCCGATGCAGGTGGTCAGGACGCTGCTGGACATGGCGGCGACCGGGGAGATGGCGCGGGCCGTGGGCGCCACCGCCAACCGGCTGGCGATCGGCTTCGTGATCGGCGTCGGCGCCGGCACCCTGCTGGGTGCCTTGACCGGCGGCTTCCGCCTGGCGCGGCGCCTGCTCGACCCGTTGATCCAGGCGCTGCGCAGCGTGCCCTCGCTTGCCTGGGTGCCGCTGTTCATCCTGTGGCTGGGCATCTTCGAATGGTCGAAGATCACCCTGATCGCGGTAGGCGTGTTCTTTCCGGTGTATCTCAACCTGATGAGCGGCATCGCGGGCGTGGACCGCAAGCTGATCGAGGTGGGCACAGTGCACGGCCTGTCCCGGCTGCGCTGCCTGCTGCGGATCCAGTTGCCGGCGGCCCTCCCCTCCTATGTCGTCGGCCTGCGCAGCGGCCTGGGCCTTGGCTGGATGTTCGTTTCGGCGGCCGAGTTGCTCGGCGCGTCGAGCGGGCTCGGCTTCGTGCTCGACGACGGGGAGCAGACCGGCCGGCCTGAACGGGTGCTGGTGGCGATCCTGCTATTCGGGGTGTGCGGCAAGCTGACCGACTTCGTCCTGGCGTCGATCGGCGGCCGGCTGGTCGCGTGGCAGGACACGGCGCGCTCCTGAGATGGCGCATGCGGTGCACATAGAGGGCTTGCGCAAATCCTTCGGCTCGGCGCCGGTGCTGGGACCGATCGACCTGTATCTCGCGGCCGGCAGCATCACCGTGATCATCGGGCGCAGCGGCTACGGCAAGACGACGCTTCTGCGCTGCCTGGGCGGGCTGGAGCGGCCGGACTCGGGCACCATCCGCATCGGCCGGGACGCGCTGAAGCGCGAGGACGTCGGCTACGTCTTCCAGGAGCCGCGGCTGATGCCGTGGCTGACGGTCGCACGCAACGTGGGGTTCGGGCTGGCCGACCGCGATGCCGGCGCGCGCGACGAGGCGGTCAGGAATGCCCTCCATCGCATTGGGCTGCCTGACAGCGGCAGCCTGCTGCCCAAGCAGCTGTCCGGCGGCATGGCGCAGCGGGTCGCCCTGGCCCGGGGCCTGGCGCCGGAACCGGAGGTGCTGCTTCTGGACGAGCCGTTCAGCGCGCTCGACCCGTTCACCCGCGAGCAGATGCAGGATCACCTGCTGCATCTGCATCGCCATTACGGCACGACGATCGTGCTGATCACGCATGACATGGACGAGGCGTTGACACTGGCGGACCGGGTGGTCGTTCTGCGGGGTCGTCCAGGCCGCATCGACGCCGATCTGGTTCTCGGTCTGCCCAGGCCGCGCGTCCGGAGTGCATCGGACATGGTGGACTGGAGGAGCCGGCTGACGACCTGCCTGTCGGCAGGCTGAAGGTCTCGCCTTGGCTGTGGGAGCTGGCCAGGGGGCATTGTCACGTTGTTCGAGGCTGGTTTGTGATGTTTTCTAAAGAGCGGCTTTAC
>CAXTOD010000102.1:0-9361 GCA_964245705.1 uncultured Acetobacteraceae bacterium | reverse complement strand
AGCGTCGGGCTGCCGGGCGCCGCCAGCGCCAGCCTCGCCGCGCGCAGCATGTCGCCGCCCAGCCCCCCGTTCGGACCGCTCAGCGGCAGCAGGATGCCGATCTTCCGGTTCGCGTCGAGTGCCGCCGTGTCCGGCGGCTGCGCGGACGCGGCCGGCGGCGCCGAGGCCTGGCCGAACGGCATCAGCGCGGTGCAGCCGCCGCCGAGCAGGCTGGACACGAGCACCGGCAGCCGAAGCCAGGACGTGATTTGTTGACGGCCGGGAGCGACCGGCGCCCATTGCCGCCATGCCCGAAGACCCGTCATCCGCTTCCCCCGTTCCACCCGAGCACGACCTCCTAGCACAGGACCCGGTGTCCGGCGCCGGCTCGTTCGCCATGCCGGGCCTGACGCTG
Organism: uncultured Acetobacteraceae bacterium; assembly: GCA_964245705.1. GTDB lineage: Bacteria > Pseudomonadota > Alphaproteobacteria > Acetobacterales > Acetobacteraceae > Lichenicola. Next base: position 8,967 of record CAXTOD010000102.1, on the reverse strand, counting down.
GTGTCCACCCCGATCGGCAACCTCGGCGACATCAGCGAGCGTGCCGTCGGCGTGCTGCGGCAGGCCGAGCTGGTGCTGTGCGAGGATACGCGCGTGACTGCCAGGCTGTTCTCCGCCAGGCACATCTCCGTCCGCACCGAACCCCTGCACGAGCACAACGAGCGGCATCGCATCCCGGCCCTGATCGAGCTGCTGAAGGCCGGCCGACGGATCGCCCTGGTGTCGGACGCAGGGACCCCGCTCCTGTCCGACCCCGGCTACCGGCTGGTCCGGGCCGCGATCGCCGAGGGGCTTCCGGTCGGCGCAGTCCCGGGTGCCAACGCGGCGATTACCGCCCTGACCCTGTCCGGCCTGCCGCCGCACCCGTTCCTGTTCGCCGGCTTCCCGCCGCCGCGGTCTGCCGCCAGGCAGGAGGCTTTCGCCCTGCTGCGCGCCGCCGAGCGCATCGGCCTGTCCGCGACGCTAATCTGGCACGAGGCGCCGCACCGGCTTGCGGACACCCTGGCCGACCTTCATGCGGTGTTCGGCGACCGGGACGCAGCGGTGGCACGCGAGTTGACCAAGCGGTTCGAGGAGGTGCGCCGCGGCACCCTCCGGGACCTCGCCGCCCACTACCATCGGGAGCAGGCACGCGGTGAGATTACGGTGCTGGTTGGCCCGCCGCCGGTCGAGACGGCCGGACAGGACGAGCTCGACACCCGGCTGAAGGCCGCCCTCGCGACCCACTCGGTGAAAGACGCCGCGACCCTGGTCGCGGGCGCGGTCAGGCTTCCGCGGCGCACCGTCTATGCCCGGGCGATGGAACTGGCCGCAGACCAAACACCGTGCCTCACCGCCAGCGGCGACGGCGCGGGATGAGGCCGATCCGAAGCGACAGGACCGGCCACCATGCCATCCTCAGGGCTTGAGAACGTCCCGGACGGCATCCTTGCCCTTGCCGACGCCTTCCTGGACCTTGCCGCCCGCCTTCTCCGCGACGCCTTCGGCTTCGAGCCGCTCATTGCCGGACACCTTGCCGGCGGTCTCCTTCACGGCGCCCTTGACCTGGCTGGCGAGGCCATCGACCCGATCCTTGTCCATTGCCGTCTCCCCTGCGGCGTGATGCCGCATCAGGAAAACGAGCCCCGCCCCACCCGGTTCCTGTCACGCCGACGGCGCGGCGACGGGCCCTACTGGTCGGCGACCCGGGTGTCGAACAGGCCGCCCGGTATGGCGACGCCGGCAGTCAGGTCGAACAGGTCGATCCGCGTTTCGCGTCCCTGCGCGTCCACCACGCTCCAGCCGCGCAACGCGAGCGGCGTCTCGGTCATGAACACCGTCAGGCTGCCGTCCGACGAGCTTGCGGTGCGCACCAGCGAAACCTGCAGCATTCCGTTGTCGTGCCTGAACCCCGTCACCGTCACGTCGCCGGACAGGCTCAGCCGCGGCCGCAGCAGCAGGCCGAGCGGGGTCTTGTCCAGCGGGATCTCGGTGGTCTGCTTCAGCGCGCTGTCGGTGAACACCAGCCGGCCGTCGCCTGCCACCAGGAGCAGCGGGCTCGGCTTGTCGTACTCGAACCGCATGCGGCCGGGCCGATCCAGCCACACGGCACCGGTGGACCGCCTCCCATCCGGCGCGATCTGCTGGAACCGGCCCTTCAGGGTGGTGATGGCGTTCAGCGTGTCCTGGATGCGGTCGATCCAGCCCCGGTCCGCCGGCGTCAGCGCTGCCCCCTGCGCGGCCGGCGGGGCCTGGGCCAAGGCCGGGTCCAGCGCCGCACAGGCGAGCAACGGAAGAAAGGCGAGCACACGGAAGCGGACCATGCCGCCACCCTAGCTCACGCCGAGCCGATCAGCACCCCGGCCGCGAACACCAGCCCGCCGCCGAACAGGATCTGCACCGCCGCAGACAGCAGCGGCGTGTCCTGGTAGCGCCAGCGTATCCAGGAGATCAGCGCCAGCTCCAGCACCACCACGATGCCGGCCACGACCAGCGCCTCGGAAAAGCGGGGGATCAGGAACGGCAGGGTGTGGCCGATGCCGCCGGCCGTGGTCATCAGCCCGCAGATCAGCCCGCGCAGGATCGGCGCCCCGCGCCCGGACAGCTTGCCGTCGTCCGACAGCGCCTCGGCGAAGCCCATCGAGATGCCGGCCCCCACCGAGGCGGCGATGCCGACCAGGAACGCGTTCCACGGCAGGTGCGTGGCGAACGCCGCCGCGAACACCGGCGCCAGGGTCGACACCGAGCCGTCCATCAGCCCGACCAGCCCCGGCTGCACCACCTGCAGCACGAAGCGGCGCCGCGCCTGGTCGTCCTCGGTTTCCCGCTTGGAGGCAGGCAGGCGACGCAGCGCGATGCTGCCCGCCGCCTGCTCGTGCGCGTCCTCCGCTTCCGCCAGGTCGCCCAGCAGCCGGCGGATCGAGGCGTCGGTCGAACGCGCCGCCGCCTGGCGATAGAACCGCGCCGCGTCGCGCTCCATCTGGCTGGCGTGGCGCCGCATCGCCTCGATGCCCTGCCGCTGCACCTGCCACGCCGAGCGCCGCGGCACGAAGCCCGCCACGTCCTGCCTGCGCACCAGCGGGATGTGCTCGCCGAAGCGCTGCGCGTACAGGTCGATCAGGCGCCGGCGATGCTCCTGCTCCTCCTGCGCCATCTCGGTGAAGATGCCGGCGCTGTCGGGAAAGTTCTCCCGCATGGCGTGGGCGAAGTCGGCATAGATCCGCCCGTCCTCTTCCTCGCTGGCAACGGCCAGGGCAAGCAGCTCGCGCTCGGTCAGCTCGTTGAATTTCCGCATCGGCGATCATTTGCCCCCAGCGCCGGGAAGTTCAAGTCGAGCCCGCGCCGGCGCAGGTGTCTCGCGACGTCAGGTGACGCCGCCGGCCGCACCACGCGGCGTCAATGCCGGAAATGGCGCATCCCCGTGAACACCATCGCCAACCCCGCCTTCTCGGCAGCGGCGATCACCTCCGCGTCGCGGATCGAGCCGCCCGGCTGGATCACCGCGGTCGCCCCGGCCTCGATCGCCACCTCGAGCCCGTCCGCGAACGGGAAGAACGCGTCGGACGCGACCACGCTGTTCTCGGTCAGCCGCCGGTCGAGGCCTGCCGCCTTCGCCGCCTCCTCGCCCTTGGCCGCCGCGATCCGGGCAGAATCCACCCGGCTCATCTGCCCGGCGCCGATGCCCACCGTGGCGCCGTCCTTTACGTAGACGATCGCGTTCGACTTCACGTGCTTGGCGATCCGGAACGCCAGCCGGAGGTCGGCGAACTCTTCTTCGGTCGGCGCCCGCTTCGTCACCACCCGGAACGTATCTGCCCGCCCGTTGTCGCGCGTCTGCGCCAGGAACCCGCCGGATACGCTCTTGAGCACCACGCCCGGCGTGCGCGGATCGGGCAGGCTCCCGGTCAGCAGCAGGCGCAGGTTCTTCCTGCCCGCCAGCACCGCCTTGGCTTCCTCGGTCGCATCCGGCGCCACGATCACCTCGGTGAAGATCATCGCCATGCGCGTCGCCGCCGCCTCGTCGAGCACCCGGTTCACCGCCACGATGCCGCCGAACGCCGACACCGGGTCGCAGCGCAGCGCCAGCCTCCAGGCCTCGGCCAAGTCGTCCGCCTCGGCCGCTCCGCACGGGTTGGCGTGCTTGACGATCACCACCGCCGGCCGGTCGAGCTCCGCCACCGCTTCCAGCGCGGCGTCGGTGTCGTTGAGGTTGTTGTACGACAGCGCCTTGCCCTGCACCTGCACCGCGGTGGCGATGCCCGGACGGTCGCTGCCGTCGGCATAGAAGGCGGCCCCCTGGTGCGGGTTCTCGCCATAGCGCAGCGCTTCCCGCCGGACACCACCGACAACGAGCCGCGCCGGCAGCAGGTCGCCGCGCTCGGCGTTGAACCAGGCCGCGATCGCAGCGTCGTAGGCGGCGGTGCGGGCATAGGCGGCACCCGCCCAGGCCCGGCGATCAGCGAGCGTGGTGCCGTGCAGGGTGCGGAGGCTGTCGATCGCGGCGCCGTACTGGCCCGGATCGCTCAGCACCGCCACGTGGGCGTGGTTCTTGGCCGCCGCCCGGATCAGCGCCGGCCCGCCGATGTCGATGGTCTCAATGCAGTCCGCCGCCTCCGCGCCGGACGCCACCATGGCCTCGAAGGGATAAAGGTTGACGCACACCAGGTCGATCGGCGCGATCCCGTGCTGCTCCATCTGCGCCAGGTGCTCGGGCAGGTCGCGCCGCCCCAGGATGCCGCCATGGATCTGCGGTACCAGCGTCTTGACCCGCCCGTCCAGGATCTCCGGGAACCCGGTATGCGCCGACACCTCCTGCACGGGAAGGCCGGCCTCGCGCAGCGCCCTGGCCGAGCCGCCGGTGGACAACAGCTCCGCCCCGTGCGCCGCCAGCGCCTGCGCCAGCGCCAGCAGGCCGGTCTTGTCCGACACCGAGATGAGCGCGCGCCGGATCGGCAGGATGTCGTCGGTCATGGGTGGCAAGATCCTCATCCGAAAGCGCCCAGGCCGCCGCGGCAGCACATGGCCCGCAGGCGTGGCTGGAACACGGACCGCGGGCGCGGACCTGCCGTCGGCGGTGTCTTATCGTGCGGCAAACCCTCTGAGAAGCTGCGCGATCGTGCCCGGATCGCTTTCCTCCAGCACCCGACGCGCCAGCCTGCGGCACTCGTCGAGCGAGGCCTGCCGCACCACCTGCTTCACCCGAGGGATCGCCGACGCGTTCATGCTGAACGAGCGCAGCCCCATCCCCATCAGCAGCGGCACCACCGTCGGGCTGCCGGCGATCTCGCCGCACAGCGACACCGGGCGGCGCAGGCGCAGGGCCGCGTCGGTGGCCTGGCCGATCAGGCGCAGCACCGCCGGGTGCAGCGGGTCGTAGAGGCTGGACACCTCGGCGGACGCGCGGTCGGTGGCCAGGGTATACATGGCGAGGTCGTTGGTGCCGATCGCCAGGAACTCGGCCTCCAGCGCCAGGGTCTCGGCGCCCAGTGCGGCGGCCGGGGTTTCCACCATGATGCCGAGCGGCGGCAGCTTTTCCGGCAGGCGCACGCCGCGCCGGCGCAGGCGGCGGCCCACCCGCTCGTAGATCTCGCGCGCCGCGTGCAGCTCCCCCAGCGTCGTCACCATCGGCAGCATGATGCGGACCGGCGCCTCGCCCGACACGCGCAGGATCGCCGCGAGCTGGGTTTCCATCACCGCCGGATGGCGCAGCAGCAGGCGCAGGCCGCGCAGGCCCAGCGCCGGGTTGAGGTCGCCCGGCGCGAGGAGGCCCGCCATCGCCTCGCTCTGCTTTTCCGCCCCCCAATCGAGCAGGCGGATGGTGACGCAGTCGCCCCCCATCGCCTCGATCACGCCGCGATACGCGTCCGCCTGCACCGCCTCGTCCGGCAATTCGGCCGCGTTGATGAACAGGAACTCGGTGCGCAGCAGCCCGATCCCGGCGGCGCCCGACTGGGCGATCAGGGGCAGCTCGGCCGGCAGTTCCAGGTTGGCCTGGAGCTCCACCGCCTCGCCGCCGGACAGACGGGCCGGCAGCCGGCGCAACCGGCCGAGACGCTGGCGCTCGCTCGCGTGCGCGACCACCGCGCGCTGCGCGGCATCCAGCGTGTCCGCCGACGGGTCAAGCGTGACCAGCCCGGCCTCGCCGTCCACGACGACCTGCACGATTCCCCCGGCATCGGCCGCGGCGCGGACGCTGGCCTGCGCCCGCGCGGTGAAGCCCGGCACGCCCAGCACCGACGGGATGCCGAGCGCACGCAGCATGATCGCGGTGTGGTCGGAGGTGCCGCCATCGTCGGTCACCACCGCGGTGATCCGGGACGGGTCGATCAGCGCCGCGTCGGCCGGACGGAGCTGCTCGGTCACCAGGACGCAGCCGGCCGGCAGGGCGGCGAACGACCGGAACGGCGCGCGGGTCAGGTTGCGCACCAGCCTGCGGCCGATCTCCCTGACCTCCTCCGCCTGCCTCGACGCGGACGCGGCGTCCTCCGCGTCCGGCCCGCCGCCCGAAGCCGGACTCGAGCCACGGGCGACGAGGCGCCGGGCCAGCGCCTCGGCCTCTTCCGACACCGCCGCCTCGGCGTTCAGCCGGTCCTCGGCGATGCGTCGCGCGGCGTGGCGCAGCAGGCGGGACGGGCCCAGCATCTGCCGGTAGGCGTCGAGCAGCGGCGCGATCTCGGCCTGGCTTTCCTCCGACAGAAAGGCGAGCCGCGCCTTCAGCTTTTCCAGCTGGCGCACCGAGCGCTGCACCGCCTCGTCGAGCCGGTGCAACTCCGGTTCCACCTCGGACGCCTGCAGCCGGCGCGCCGTGGCGGGAATCGGCGCCTCGGCGGCGAACGCGATCGGTCCGATCGCGGTGCCGGAGCAGATGCCAAGGCCGTTGAAGCGTTGTTCCTGCTGCGGCGGCCTGCGCACCGTCCGCCTGCGCCCGGCGGCGGCTGGCTTCGCGGGCGCGCGTCCGCGCTTCGGTCGTTCCCCGTCCGGGCCCTCAATCGTGCTCATGGAAACCGGACTCGACCAGCGCCGCCAGAGCGTCCAGCGCTTCCTGCGCGTCCCAGCCATCCGCATCGGCCTCGAGCCTGATGCGCACCCCTCGTCCCGCGCCCAGCATCATCAGCCCCATGATCGAGCGCGCCGACACCATCTCGCCGTCGCGCGACACGTCCACCGGCGTGTTGAAGCGCTCGGCCGTGGTCACGAACCGGGCGGCCGCCCGCGCGTGCAACCCGCGCAGGTTGACGATCGTGACGGTGCGGGCAAGGCGATCGGGCGGCGCGTCCGCCGGCGTCTGGTCGGCCGGAGCCATGCAGGACGTCCGACCCGCGCCTCAGCCGGCCAGGGCGGCGACGCGCGGGGGGATGTGCAGATCCGGCGCGTCCTGGGCCAGGCCCCGGGCGATCCCGTTCTCCGACTGGCAGCAGGCGGCGCCACCGAGGCAGGCCTCGGGCAGGCGGGACGCGGCCGCGATGTACTTGCGGCCGACCGTCTCGGCGATGTCGATGCACTCGCCAAGCGTGCTGTGCGAGCGGATCTTGCCGAGCTTGACCAGCATCGGCAGGTTCAACCCGGCGATCACCTCGGTGTTGGGACGGGCCAGCATCGCCACCGCGAGGTTGGACGGCGTCGAGCCGAACATGTCGGTCAGCACGATGACGCCGTCGCCGTGATCGACCGCGTCCGTCGCCGCCTCGAGCTCACGCCGCCGCGCCTGGATGTCGTCCTCGGCCGCGATCGACAGCGTCTCGATCTGCTGCTGCGCACCGACCACATGCTCCATGGCCGCGCGCAGCGAGCTGCCGATCTCGCCATGGGTGATGAGCACGAGCCCGATCACGATGCGTCCAGCGCCGCGGCGCCGCGTCCAGCCAGTCCCGTCAAGCCATGGTGTGTCACGATCTGCGGCCAGCCGCCTTTTCGGCAGCGCTCCATCCTGTTGGGCAGGCACGTCTTCCGTTGGGCGACGGAGCCATCGCAGCAAGACCGATGACCTGTCCACAGATCGTTAACGGCAGGACCTGTCGAACACCGAACGGCTTCCCGCTCCGCTGCCCGTCACACGATGGAAATATGGTGTCGGAGAACAGGTTGCCTCGCGATGCTGCCGCACCTTACATGCTTCCCTGGCAGTGCAGCCATGCTTTATCCGCATCATTCCGCCTGATCCGCTAAGCCGCCGACGGCCAGCAGGCGGCGGCCCAGGGTGCAGTCCAGCGCGATCTCGACCCGAAAGGCAGCGGATGCGGTGAACGGGGCGATCCGGAGCATCGGCAGGCCGAGCACCGGGTGCAGGCGAGGCTCCGGCAGCCGTTCCTCCGGAGCCGCCACGCCCGCCACCGTTCCGTCCAGGGCCAGCACCAGCCCGAGCGTTACCGGAGCGACGTGGTCCATGCGCACCAGGCCAAGCCCGCGCAGCTCGATCACGCCAGCCAGCGCCGGTGGCGGCCTCGCCCGGCCCGCCTCCACCAGGACTTGGTCATCGGCAACTAGGCCGAACCCGCGGTCGATCAGCCTGAGCAGCAGGTCCGACTTGCCGCATCCGGACCCGCCGAGCAGCAGGACGCCGAGCCCGCGGCGGACGGCGCAACTGCCATGGATGCGGAGCAGGCCCTGCATGTCGAACCTCCGAAGGGAATCGCAACAACACGGCACGGGCGTCTCAATAAGAGTTGAAGTTTCATTAATAATAACGCAGTTGTGAGGCGAACGCGCACCGGAGGCCACATGCTGACGACGCTGTCCACGACACTTTCCGCGGCGCGGGGCGAGGAACAGGAAACCTTGCGGGTCGAGCGTCATCCGGTCAGCGGGCGGCAGGAGGTGCGCGTGCGCTGCATCACCGGCTTCGACCGCAGCCAGAACGGCTTCCCGCGCCGCCTGTCCGAGCAGTGCCGGCAGGCGCTGGCGAACGGCGCCCGGTCGCTGGAAGCGGCCGGCCTGTCGATGCAGGACGTGGTGCGGGTGATCTACCTGGTGCACGACGCGGACGCGTTCCCCGCCTGCTTCCCCTTCCTGCGCGACGCCTTCGGCGACGCCCGTCCCGCGGCCACCATGCGCCTGGTCAGCGGCTTCGACATCCCCCACGTCAAGATCGAGCTGGAGCTGATCGCCCGCGGACGCGCGGCCTGATCCACGGGCCTGGCCCCGTGAGCCGGGGCCGCTGACGGCACGACGCTTCACGCAGGGCGGCCTGCGTCCTATGCAGCGGGACGGTTGCGGCTCTGCTGTCGCAAGCGGTGCGGCACTGGCCCGGGGATCGTCATGACTGCCTGCCTCCCGGACGGAAGCCCGGACGAGAACGAGGCCGAGCGCGCGGAACTGCGCCTGTCGCTGCTGCGCGCCGAGGCGCGCCTGGCCGCCCTGCGGCAGGAGTTGCGGCACGCGCAGGAGGCGCAGGAGGCGCTGCTGCGGCGCCCGCCTCCGGAAGCGCCGGCCGAGCCGGTCGACACCGCTTCCCTTCTGGCCCCGTTCCAGGCCCGCATCGCGCAGCAGGAC
>CAXTOD010000101.1:0-9377 GCA_964245705.1 uncultured Acetobacteraceae bacterium | reverse complement strand
GGACGCCGCCAACATATCCCTTCCTTAGCCTATGCAATTTTCAAGGAACAAACCGAAGACACCACCGTGTCGCTCGGTGAGCCGGGTTCTACGAGCAACCCGGCACCGTGTCAACGCGATGACAGCCCACGAGGGCAGCGGCCGCCACGCGCCGGACGCATCGGCGAGGTCGTTCAGGCGGCAGCGTCGTGACGCCCGTTCAGCAGCAACCCGTCCCGGTCCGCACCGACCCGCACCATCTCGCCGTCATGGATGGCTCCCTCCAGGATCAGCCCGGCCAGAGGATTCTGCAGGTTGCGCTGGATCACCCGCTTGAGCGGCCGTGCGCCGTAGACCGGGTCATACCCCGCCTCAGCCAGCCAACCCAACGCCGCATCATCGAGCTGCAGCGCGATCTTGCGGTCGGCCAGCAGCGCGTGCAGGCGCGCCATCTGGATCTGCACGATCGCCGCCATGTCCGCCTTCTGCAGGCGCCGGAACAGGATGATCTCGTCCAGCCGGTTGAGGAACTCGGGGCGGAAATGCTCGCGCACCACGCGCATCACCTGCGCCTGCACCAGGGCCGCGGCGTCGCCCTCCGGCTGTTGGGCCAGCACGTCGCTACCCAGGTTGCTGGTCAGCACGATGATGGTGTTGCGGAAATCGACCGTGCGTCCCTGCCCGTCGGTGAGCCGCCCGTCATCGAGCACCTGCAACAGGATGTTGAACACGTCCGGATGCGCCTTCTCGACCTCGTCGAACAGGATCACCTGGAATGGACGGCGGCGCACCGCCTCGGTCAGCACGCCGCCCTCGTCGTAGCCGACATAGCCTGGCGGCGCGCCGATCAGACGCGCCACCGCATGCTTCTCCATGAACTCGCTCATGTCGACGCGCAGCAGCGCCTTGTCGTCATCGAACAGAAACTCCGCCAGCGCCTTGGTCAGCTCGGTCTTGCCGACACCGGTCGGACCCAGGAACAGGAACGAGCCGATCGGCCGGTTCGGATCCTGCAGCCCGGCGCGCGCCCGTCGCACCGCGTGTGCGACCGCACGCAGCGCATCCTCCTGCCCGATCACGCGCCGACGCAGCTCGTCCTCCATGCGCACAAGCTTGGCACGCTCGCCCTCCAGCATCCGGTCCACCGGAACCCCGGTCCAGCGCGAGACGACCGAGGCGACGGCTTCCTCGGTCACCGCCTCGTTGACCAGATGGCCACCCTCCTGGGATTCCTCGGTGGTCGAGGCGATCTCGCTCTCGAGCGCGGGGATGACGCCGTACATCAGCTCCGAGGCACGGCCGAGATCGCCCCGGCGCTGCGCAACCTCCATCTCCGAACGCGCCTGGTCGAGCCGCTCCTTGAGCTTCTGCAGCACGTTGACCCGGTCCTTCTCGCGAACCCAGGTGGCGCTCAGCGCGCCGGACCGCTCCTCCAGCTCGGCGAGCTCGACCTCGAGCTTGCCAAGTCGGTCCCGAGACGCAGCGTCGTCCTCGCGACGCAATGCCTCCCGCTCGATCTTGAGCTGGATCAGCCGACGATCGAGCTCGTCGAGCGCCTCCGGCTTGCTGTCCACCTGCATGCGCAGCCGGCTGCCGGCCTCGTCGATCAGGTCGATCGCCTTGTCCGGCAGGAAGCGGTCGGTGATGTAGCGGTTCGACAACGTCGCCGCCGCGACCAGGGCTCCGTCGGTGATGCGCACCCCGTGATGCAGCTCGTACTTCTCCTTCAGCCCGCGCAGGATCGAGATGGTGTCGGCGACCGTTGGCTCGCCCACGTAGACCGACTGGAAGCGCCGGGCCAGCGCCGCGTCCTTCTCGATGTACTTGCGATACTCGTCGAGCGTGGTGGCACCGATGCAGTGCAGGGTTCCGCGCGCCAGCTCCGGCTTGAGCAGGTTCGAGGCGTCCATGGCGCCGTCCGCACGTCCCGCCCCGACCAGGGTGTGCATCTCGTCGATGAACAGGATCACCTCGCCGTTCGCGGACTCGATCTCCTTGAGCACCGCCTTCAGCCGCTCCTCGAACTCGCCGCGGAACTTGGCACCCGCCACCAGCGCGCCCAGATCGAGCGCCAGCAGCCGCTTGCCCTTGAGCGCCTCCGGCACGTCGCCGTTGACGACGCGCAGCGCCAAGCCCTCGACGATCGCGGTCTTGCCGACGCCCGGCTCGCCGATCAGCACCGGGTTGTTCTTGGTCCGGCGCGCGAGCACCTGGATGGTGCGCCGGATCTCCTCGTCGCGCCCGATCACCGGATCAAGCTTGCCCGCGCGCGCCACCTCGGTCACGTCGCGCGCGTATCTCTTCAGCGCGTCGAAGCCGGCCTCGGCGTTCTCGCTGGTCACCTTGCGGCCCCGACGTATCTCCTCCAGCGCCCGCTCCAGCGACGCGGGGCTGACGCCGGCCTGCCCCAGCGCCCGCGCCGCGGGGCCGTCGGAAGCGACCAGCGCCACCAGGAGCCGGTCCTGCGCCACAAAGCTGTCACCCGCCTTCGCCGCCGCCTGCTGCGCCGCATCGAGCAGACGCACCAGCTCGGGGGTAGCCTGCGGATGCCCGGCGCCGCCGCCCTGCACCTTCGGCTGACGGGCAAGTTCGGCCTCGACCGCGACCCTGGCCGCTTGCGGCTGACCGCCGGCCGCCCGGATCAGCCCGGCCGCAGCACCTTCCTCATCGTCGAGCAGCGCCTTGAGCAGATGCTCCGGCGTGAGCCGCTGGTGGAACTCGCGGATGGCGATCGTCTGCGCGGCCTGCAGGAAACCGCGCGAGCGCTCCGTGAACTTGTCCATGTCCATCTTCATGTCCCTTCATAGGCGACGTGTTGAGTGGACGGACGGTCAGGTGCGTCCCTCATCAGGCAACGCGACCGTCCGCTCGCAGGATCGAGAGATGGTGATCAACCGCGTTGATCGCAAGGAACCCGCCGGCTCAGTCCCCCGGGATCGTCGGTGGTCGGGGTCGCCTCGCGTATGGCGGCCCGGTTGGCCCGCTTGAGCTTCGCCGCCTCGTCGTCATAGAGGAACGGCAGACAGGCATAGCGTCGGCCGCGCGACACCGGCGACACGGCATGCATCAGCGAGCAGGAAAAGATCGCGGCTCCGCCGGGGGCGGGTCGATACGAGCGGCTGCCGAACTCGGGGAAGCTCAGCGCGCCGCCCTTGAAGTCGTCGTTGAGGTTGATCGACACGGCGAAGCGTCGATGCGCCGTGGCACTGACCGTGTTGTCGCGGTGCGCCCCGAAGCAGCCCTGATCAGCAGAATCGTAGCAGGCGACGATCAGACGCTCGAGGCGCGACGCCTCGAACTGGAACACCTTGCGTATCTCCGGCACGACGCGTCGGGCGATCCGGGCCTGCACCTGCTGCACCAGCTCGGGGTCGCGCAGGACGCAGTCGCGCCGGCGCTTGAAGCCGCTATCCATGACCGTCGTCGATCGACCATGGTCACGCTCGGTGAACACGCCCGAGGCGGCACCGCCGCTGGCATGGTAGTACTCGATCAGGCGTCGGCAGAACTCGGGCTCGAACACGCGGTCCAGCGACAGGATCGGCGCTGCCCCCTCGACACGTTGCTGCGGCATCGGCACCAGCTGACGCAGCGCCTCCAAGACCTGCGAAGCCGCGCCGGGTGCGTGTTCCAGCACGCCGACGACCCGCAGCATCGGGTCGAGCACCACCCAGCGGGGACGCAGCGGCAGGCTGGCCTCCGCCGACAGCGGCCGCGCCCCGTACAGGCGGCCAACGGTGCCGTCCGCGTCCCAGAAGAAGCGCAGGCCCGGCACATCCCTCGCGAGGGCACCCTCGAGTTCGTCCCGCGGGTCCGCGCTCACGCCGAAGAAACTGGCCGCACGCCCGTCGAACGCCGCCCGGCCGGCCCTGATCTGCGCGAGCGCCGCCGCCGTCCCAGCGTCCAGGCAGGAGCCGAAGAAGAACAGCACGACGATCCGGCCGGCGGACATGTCGAAGCTGTAGCTGCCCTGCGGCGTCGTGCAGCGCTGGCGGAACCAGGGCGCCGGATCGCCGGGAAGCAGGGTGGCGTAGAGCGACATGACGGTGTCGAACTCTGCCGGAGACCCGACGTGATGTCGACAGGATGCCGGCGAGATGGCTTAACCGCGACTTAACCATTTGCCGGCATGATCGGCTTTGGTGAAAATCACCCCTGATCGACGAAAACCGGAGAAGTGCCCGCCATGGCTGGACTCGGACTGCGCCTGACGGCGGGAGACAAGCTGGTCATCAACGGGGCCGGCATCCATTTCCTCACCGGCGCCGACATCCGGCTCACCAACAAGGCCCGCTTCCTGTTCGGCCGCCAGATCATGGCGCCGAGCGAGGTCGTGACGGCCGCCAGGCACATCTACTTCGCACTTCAGACCGCCTATGTCGGTGAGGCCGAGGAGCGTGCCGCCGCCCTGGAAGAGGCCGCCTACTTCATCGAGATGTTCCGTCGCGAGACCACCTCGCCCACGGCTCGCCGGCTGCTCGGCGAGGCGCTGCGCGCCGCGCGTGGCGGCGAGTGCTACCGGGCCCTGAAGATCGCGCGCCGCATCGTTGCCCACGAGGACGCGGTGCTCTCGACGAACGGCCACGCTGCAGCCAGTCAGCTGGCGAACGATCGGGCGTCAACGATTTCGTAACCTTTGGGTGCTCTTCTGTTCTCGGCAAACAGCCACGACAGCCAGAACGGAGAAAACCCATGGCCTTCTCGATCAACACCAACAACGCGTCGATGGCGGCGCTTGAATCGCTTCGGATGACCAACAGCCAGCTGACCCAGGCCCAGAACGAGGTCTCGACCGGTCTCGCGGTAGGCTCGGCCGCCGACAATCCCGCCATCTACGCGATCTCGCAGCAGATGGACGGCAACATCTCCGGTCTCGCTGCCGTCTCCACCAGCCTCTCCTTCGGCGCCCAAGTGGTCAGCACGGCCTCGTCGGCCGCTTCGAACATCATCTCGACGCTGCAGACCCTGCAGAACTCGGTGACCCAGGCCGGACAGACCGGCATCAGCACCTCCACGATGCAGACCCAGGTCGCCAACGCGCTGAACCAGATCAACACGTACGCCCGCAACTCGACCTTCAACGGCGTCAATCTGCTCACGACGTCGGCCGATGCAGGAGCCTCGGTAACCAGCGGCACACTCTCGGTCGTCGACGGTCTGCAGGGCAACACGCTGGACGTTGCCAACCAAGCGGTGCTCGCAAACGGTACCAGCGTGAACTCTTTGACTGACGCGCTCGGTCTGACCAGCAACATGGCAGGCGGCGAGACCGTGATCGCGAGCGGCACCGCCGCCGCCGGACAGGTGACGCAGAGCATCCTCACCTCAGGTGCGAGCGGGGTGAACATCTCTCTGGCCGCCGGGCTCAGCGCAGCTACCGACTTCGCAAATGGCAAGAACGTCGTCATAACCAATGGCGACGGCACGACCACGACGTTCGAATTTGACGCTTCGGGGACGCGACCCACGGCTCCGGACACCACCGGCGCAACTGCGAACAAGACCGTCGTGGTGACCGTTGATACTGCTACCGAAACGACGAACCAGATGATCGGTGATCTGGTTAACTCGATGAATAGCAACGGGTACAATGCTGTGACGCAGACCGACGGTTCGGTCAACGTGACCGGGCAGGGCCTCACGGGCTCCACCAGCAGCGCCACCCATATCAATGCCGGGACCACGCTCTCCGCCGGCACCGCCGTCATCACGACGCTGCAGTCGGCGATCACAAAGATGACGAACATCGCGAGCAACCTCGGCAACACGACGACGCAGATCACCGGGATGCAGACCTTCACCTCCGACCTGAGCGACTCGCTCACTTCGGGCGTGGGCGCCCTGACTGACGCCGATCTGTCTGCCGAGAGTGCCAAGCTGACCTCGCTGCAGACCAAGCAGCAGCTCGCGATCCAGTCTCTCTCGATTGCGAACTCGCAGTCCCAGTCTATCCTCTCCCTGTTCCGCTAGGCGACGGGCCGGGCGCAGCCGTGCCCGGCCTCCCCGTTCCGCCGGCACATGCACTCTCAGACTCGGAAGAAATCGTCTAGATGTCCTATGGATCGACGCAGTATGATCGCAGTGCGGGAAAGGCGCTGGCACCGCGCGATCTCGAGGCCGCGGCGTTTGCCTTCGTCAACGAGCTGCTCGAGCATGCTCGGGAAGCACAGGAACGCGTGGCCGCACTGGCTCGCAACCATCGCCTCTGGTCGCTTCTGCTCACCGACGTGGGCATGTCCAGCAACGGCCTGCCGACGATCCTCAAGAAGGATCTGGTCAGCGTCGGAAGCTGGTCGATGTCGTACAGTATCGCAGCGATGGGACGCGACCTGCCGCTGAGGCCGCTGATCGACGTGAACCGCGACATGATCGAAGCCCTCAGGCTCAACTCGATCTCCCAGAGCGGCACGCCGACCGCCTCACCTGCCCTCGGCGGCGTGCGGATGAACCTTGCCGTCGCGGTATGAGCCACTGCGTGCCTGCCATCTTGGCGATGGTCCCGGGCTGAGCGCGGCAGCAGGGCCGGCGTGCCTCGCGCGAGCCCGACTGGATCCGGCCGGCATGGGCAGCAGACCGGGATGCAGCGGCGCCTCATGTTCGCATCGATGCTGAACCCGGCCCTCGGCCTCTGTCGCTAGCCTCCGGCCGAGGTAGCCTCACGACTTGAGGTCGGATCGCAGTCTGATCATTCCATTTCGTGTGGACACCGACAAGCGGCCGGGCAGGTCCGGGCGTCGGTTGGGCGTGCCGGAGCGGCAGAAGCTCCGGGCGTCAGGGTATGTGCCCGTTGGAGTGCCACATGTCGCGGACTGAACCCAGACGGCGGCGATCCCTGCCCGCGGGTCCGGCCTCCGGCCGGACGGGCTTGCCGCGCCGGCTGCCGCGCGGCTAGCCGGATGGCCGATCTCGAAGCGCCTGCGCCACGTCTCCTCGCCGGCGGCGGCGAGCTGAGAACGGTGATCGCCCGACATGACTGATGACTGGTCCGCGACATCGCTCGTGGCGCTGGAGAGCTGGCCGCAGAGCCTGCTCACTGCAGTGAGCATCGTCGCCCATTCGGCAACGCCGATGGTCATGCTCTAGGGCAGTGACGACGTCATGATCTACAACGACGCCTACTCGATCTTCGCCGGCGGTCGGCACCCGAGCCGGCTGGGCATAAAGGTGCGCGACCTGCTCGTCACCCTCGGTCCCGATAGCATCTTCCGCGAGGTGAGCCCGGCCTGGACGGTCACTCTCGGCCATCCGCCGACCAAGATCGTCGAACGCAGCTTCCTCGACTTCATCCATCCCGAGGATGCCGGGGTCACGCGGGGCAGCCTCGGAACCGACTCGCGGCGTGACCTCACCAGCTTCGAGAAACGGTACCTGCATCGCGACGGCAGCGCGCTGGATCTCTTGGCACACCTCGATCGACGGCGACCTGGTGTACGCCTATGGCCATGACATCACGTCGGCGAAGAAGCAGGCCGAGGCCCTGCAACATGCGGAGGAGCGGCTGCGCCAGAGCCAGAGGATGGAGGCGGTCGGCCAGCTCACCGGCGGCCTCGCCCATGATTTCAACAACCTGCTCACGGGCATCACCGGCAGCCTGGAGCTGATGCAAACGCGGGTGGCGCAGGGACGGCTGGTCGATGTCGACCGCTACGTCAGGGCCGCGCAGGGCGCGGCACGGCGCGCCGCTGCCCTCACCCACCGCCTCCTGGCCTTCTCTCGGCGGCAGACGCTCGACCCCAAGCCCACCAACGTCAATCGCCTCATCTGTGGAATGGAGGAGCTGATCCGTCGCACCGTGGGGCCTGCGGTGGCCGTCGAGGTGGTCGGCGCGGCCGGGCTGTGGACCACGCTGGTGGACCCGAACCAGCTCGACAACGCGCGGCTCAACCTGAGCATCAACGCCCGCGACGCGATGCCGGGCGGCGCGCGGCTCGCCATCGAGACCCGCAACAAAGGGCTGGACACGCGTGCGGCGCGGGAGCGCGATCTGTCGCCCGGGCAGTAGCATTTTGCGTCAGCGATACCGGGGCCGGGACGACCGCGGAGGTGTTACGCAGGGCCTTCGATCCCTTCTTCACCACCAGGCCGATTGGCATGGGCACCAGGCTCTGGCTGTCGATGATCTACGGCTTCGCGCAGCAACCCGGCGACCAGGCGCGCATCTGTTCCGGGTTCGGCCATGGCGTGATGGTGTGCCTCTACCTGCCCCGGCCGGGCCGCCGATCGAGACGCGACGATGTCAACGCGACGCGATCAGCTCCTTGATCCGTTTGGCGAGCACGTCCATCAGGAACGGCTTGGTGAGCACGCGCATGCCGGGCTCGAGGTGTCCGTTGCCGACCACCGCGTTCTCCGCGTAGCCGGTGATGAACAGCACCTTCAGCCGCGGCCGCAGGATCCGGCCGGCGTCGGCGACCTGCCGCCCGTTCATGCCCCCGGGCAGCCCGACATCGGTGATCAGCAGGTCGATGCGCGCGTCGGACTGCAGCACGCGCAGCCCGGCGGCGCCGTCGGCGGCCTCGAGCGCGGTGTAGCCGAGATCCTGCAGCACCTCGCTCACCAGCATGCGCACGGTGGGCTCGTCGTCGACGATCAGCACCGTCTCGCCCTGTTCGGCACGCGGCGCCGCCGCCGGCTCGACCGCGGCCTCGTCGGCGCCGGCGTCGCCGCGGTGGCGCGGCAGGTAGAGGCACACCATCGCACCCTGCCCCGGCTCGGAGTAGATCCGCGCCTGGCCGCCGGACTGGCGGGCGAAGCCGTAGATCATCGACAGGCCCAGACCGGTGCCCTGGCCGATCGGCTTGGTGGTGAAGAACGGGTCGAAGGCGCGCTCGATGACCTCCGGCGTCATGCCGGTGCCGGTGTCGCTGACGCACAGCGACACATACTGCCCGGGCGGCAGGTCGCGCTCGCGCGCCGCCCGCTCGTCGAGCCACTTGTTGCCGGTCTCGACGGTCAGCCGCCCGCCGCCCGGCATCGCGTCGCGGGCGTTGATGCTCAGGTTGAGCAGCGCGTTCTCGAGCTGGTTCGGGTCCACCAGCGTGGTCCACAGCCCGCCGGCGGCCACCACCTCGACGGCCACCGCAGGCCCCACGGTGCGACGGATCAGCTCCTCCATGCCGGCGATCAGCCGGTTGATGTCGGCAGGCTTCGGCTCCAGCGTCTGCCGCCGCGAGAACGCCAGCAGCCGATGCGTCAGCGCCGCCGCCCGCTTCGAGGCACCCTGGGCCGCGGCGATGTAGCGCTCCAGATCGCCGATCCGGCCCTGCGCCATGCGCGTCTGCAGCATCTCCAGACTGCCAGCTGTCCCAGTCAGCAGGTTGTTGAAGTCATGCGCCAGACCACCCGTCAGCTGACCCACCGCCTCCATCTTCTGGCTCTGACGCAGCGCCTCCTCGATG
>CAXTOD010000100.1:8341-9442 GCA_964245705.1 uncultured Acetobacteraceae bacterium | reverse complement strand
CCCGCGCGGAGCGGCATCGCGGCGCCCGATCCGGCCCTGCTGCAGCCGGCTGCGGACTTTCCCGGGCGGATGCTGCCGCGGATCGGCCCCAACGGGGACCGGCCGTCGGCCGCCTACGCGGCGAGGCCGGCCGTACCGGCGCACGGGCCGCAGGTGGCGGTGTTGCTGGAAGGGCTGGGGTTGTCGGACGCGCTCGGCCACGACGCGGTGGACACGCTGCCGCCGGCGATCTCGCTCGGGGTGTCGCCCTATGCGCCGCTGCTGGACCAGTTGGCGCCGGATCCTTTGCTGGACCAGGCGCGGCGGGCCGGGCACGAGATCTGGCTTTGCCTGCCGATGCAGCCGGGCGGCAGCCCGCTGGACGAGGAAGGGCCGCAGGCGCTCGACCCGGCCAGCGACCTCGGCGAGGACAGGCACCGGCTCGAATGGGCGCTGTCGCGCATGCAGGGCTATGTCGGCGTGACCAACGCCCTGGGCGGGCTGCGCGGCGACCGGTTCGCCGGCTCCCTCGCCTTTTCCACCGTCGCGGCGGCCCTGGCGGGGCGCGGCCTGCTGTATCTCGATGCCGGCACGGCGCCCTCCGGGACGGCGCCGCACGAGGCGGCGACCACGATGCCGGTTGGCCTCGCCCGCCACGCCGACCTCACCCTGGACGGGGACCCCGACGCGCCCGACATCGAGGCGCGGCTGGCGCGGCTGGAGCAGATCGCGATCACGCAGGGCAGCGCGCTCGGGGTCGCCGGGCCGCTCCGGCCGGTGACGATCGAGCGGCTGCGCGCCTGGAGCCGCGGCCTGTCGTCGCGCGGCGTCATGCTGGTTCCGGTCAGCGCCCTGCCGCCGCCACGTCCGGCGCCGGCGCCCCCGAAGGCGAGCACTCCATGACCGTCGATCCGTTCGCCCACCTGCCGTACCGGCCCAACGTCGGCGCCGCGCTGTTCAACCGGCAGGGACAGGTGCTGGTGGCCCGGCGCGCCGACCTGCCGAACTCGGAAGGCGCGCCCGGGATGTGGCAGCTGCCGCAGGGCGGCATCGACGGGGACGAGGACCCGGCGGTGGCGGTGCTGCGCGAGCTGCGCGAGGAGGTCGGCACCGGAAACGCCC
>CAXTOD010000100.1:0-8331 GCA_964245705.1 uncultured Acetobacteraceae bacterium | reverse complement strand
CGCCCGGATCCTGGGGGAGCATCCGGAGTGGCTCAGCTACGACCTGCCGCCGGGGCTGATGGGCCGCGCCCTCGGCGGCCGGTTCCGGGGGCAGCGGCAGCGCTGGTTCGCGCTGCGCTTCCTCGGGCAGGACGACGAGATACGCCTCGACCTCGATCCGCATCCGGAGTTCGACGCCTGGAGGTGGCTGCCGCTGGCATTGCTGCCGACGATCGAGGTCGGCTTCAAGAGGGAGATCTACGCCGTGCTGGCAACCTCGTTCGCCCGGTTCGCCGTGGCGGCGGACCGCTGACGCCGGGACCAGGCGGTTCGACATGTGGCGGCATCCACCCAAGCGCAGCGATGGGCTGGACGGCTGACGGGACGCAGAGGGCGCGCCTCTGTCGTGGTGCGTGGCGATGCGGCGGAACGTCGCCATCGTCAGCCAGCGTTTCGCTTGCGTTCCGGGCCAAGCGACCGGCCGCGGCGTGCGGCCGGTCACAGGGCTCGGTTTCAGGCCGCCGAGGAGGTGAACATCCCCTGGATGCCGTTCGGGAAGAAGCCGCCGCTGGTGGTGCCGCCGGCGAACACGATGGCGAGCACCTGCTCCGGGGTGCGGGTGAAGGCGAGCGAGTTGCTGTCGGTCGGCGCGAGGTTGACCGCGCCGTTCGCGCCGTCGTCGCCCGCGTCGTCGCTCGGCAGGCTGGTGCCCGGACCGGTGCCGGAGAAGGCGGCGCGGATCGCCGCGATGCGGTCGGTGTAGACCGCGTAGTTGGCCTGGTAGAGCGCGCTGCGGATCGCGCCCGAATGATAGGCCTCGACCGCGAGGATGCTGGCGGCGGCACCGAGATAGGTCTTGCTCGTGATCAAGGGTGCTGCGCCGTTGTAGGCGGTGACGCCGATGTCCTCGAACACGTAGGCGCCGAGCAGGAAGCTCAGCTCGTCGGCGAACGGGTTGAAGCCTGGCAGTCCGATCGCCTGGCCGAGGCTCAGGAAGGTGTTGGTGAAGTCGATGTCGGGCTCGGCAACCGCGGCGGTCCCGAGGTTGGCGCGCAGGAAGGCGACGTGGTTCGCCTCGTCGTGGGCGATGTTGGCGAACAGCTTCTGGACGGCGGCGTCGGCGAACGGAACCGGGCTGCCGCCGACCACCGTGCCCGGCGTCCCGATGTTGGTCAGGCCCTGGCCGTTGACGCCGCGGTTGTAGTACTCGCCTTCGAGGTATTCCAGGTTGAGGGCGAAGTTGAGGATGCCGACGTCGATGTCGGCGGTCGCCGCCTCGGCCGCTGACGTGCGGCCGAGACCCGTCGCCAACACGCCTGCGGCGAGGGCACCGGCGCCGGCCCGCCCGAGGAGGGAGCGGCGGGAGGGCCTCGCGGTCTGGGAGATTCTGTCCTGCTGCATGGTGCGTTTCATCCCGGTTTGGCGCGCGTGATCGCGCTTCAGGAGCCACGTCCTGTGCCTCCTGCCGGCTGATACGGTGGAGTGCATCGGGCAGATGTCTCTTTTTTGTGACGTTCTCGTGATCAGGAGCGATCGTTTGGGCTCCGAAAGCTCATCCGGGACGGGTCGCGCGCGCGTTGTTACGGGGAGGAAGGCAGCGAGGGCAGCGACCTGCGCCGAGCCTCCCCGCGACCTTCAACCCGGCAACAGGACGTGGTCGATCACGTGGATGACGCCGTTCGACTGGTAGACGTCGGCGATCGTCACCGTGGCGACGTCGCCCTTCACGTCCGTCAGCATGATGGTGCCAGGAGCACCCATGGTCGCCGTCAGCGGCACGCCGGCAACCGTCATCAGGATCGCGCGGCCGCCGCCTGCGGTGATCGCCGCCATCAGCGCCCTGGAGTCCATGCTGCCGGCGACGACGTGATAGGTCAGCACCTTTGTCAGGGTGGCCTTGTTCTCGGGCTTCAGCAGGGTGGGAACCGTGCCGGCCGGCAGCATCGCGAAGGCTTCGTTGGTCGGCGCGAACACCGTGAACGGGCCTGGACCGGACAGCGTGTCCACGAGACCGGCAGCCTTGACGGCCGCGACGAGCGTGGTGTGGTCCTTCGAGTTGACCGCGTTCTGGACGATGTTCTGTTGCGGGTACATGGCTGCCCCACCGACCATGGGATCGGTTGTAGAGCCTGACTGCATCGAAGCGGAACTTGGCTGCATGCAGCCAGCCAGGAGGCCAGCCGTCAGCAGCATCGGCATGACGTTGCGATAGTTCATTGGTGTGTTTCCTGCCCGGGCTGCGGTCTGCAGCCCTTGCCATCATTACGGGAGCCGGAAACCGCTGGATGCGCTTGGACGGGTTTTCTGCAGAAAAAGCGTTCGCTGCCGTGGATGTCCCCGCCACCTGCCGATCCGGATGGCGGAGCAGCTTCATGCCAGAACAGCCGGCGAGGAGCGGCCTCCTCAACCTGGCAGAGGGTCCAATGCAACGACATGGTGTCGGCAAGACGGCGCCGTCTCGAACATCCTCGCTACCTTGGCGGCGTGACGGCGATTTGAAGGAACCGCCTCCGGTATCGCGCGATCGCCTTCCAACCGGCTCCGCGTCACGCATGGCGCACTGCCTGGCCGGGCATGAGGGACCCCATGAAGACCATTCTGCTCGCCGTGCCGCTCCTGCTCGGCACCACGGCACTTGCGCCGGCGATGGCGCAGGTCCTCCCCGCGCCCCCTACCCGTGCGCAGGGCGTCGCCGCCGACACCCGCCAGGGCGCCGCCTTCAACGACAACGGCACCACCATCTTCTACCAGGTGACCGGTTCCGGCACGCCGCTGGTGCTGATCCACGGCTACCCGCTCTCCGGAGCCCTGTTCCAGCACCAGCAGACCGGCCTGGCCGGCAAGTTCGAGGTCGTCACCCTCGACCTGCCCGGCTTCGGCCGTTCCTCCGCGCCTGCCGGCTTCGGCTCGACCGCCCTCTACGCCCACTACGTCCTCGACCTGATGAACCACCTCGGCATCAACGCGGCGATCATCGGCGGCCACTCGATGGGCGGCCTCATCACCCAGGAGATCTACCGCGAGGCGCCGCAGCGCGTCCTCGGCATGATCCTGATCGACACGATCGCCATGGGCGCCTCGCAGATCGAGCAGGGCGAGTGGGCCGGCTATGCCTTCCAGGCCACCGACGGCGGCGTCTCGTCGATCATCAACACCATCACGCCGCAGTTGCTGACCAGCGCCACGCGCTTCAACGACCCGACCGACACGACCACGATCGAGGACATCATCGCTGAGGGCTCCGTCGCCGGCGCGCAGGCCGGCGCCGAGACGCTCGCGATCCGGCCCGACTACACCGCGCAGCTTGCGACGACTGCCGTCCCGGTTCTCGTCATCGAGGGACGTGACGACCCGGTCTACGGCTTCCCGATCGCCCAGGCCCTGTCGCAGCAGGTCCCGCACGGCACCCTGGCCCTGCTTCCGGGCGCTTCCCACGTCAGCATCTTCGAGCGGCCCAACCTGGCCAACAAGGCGATCATCGCCTGGGCCACCGCCAACGGCCTCTGACCGGCAAAGCATCAGCTCGCATCGCTTCGGCGTCGGGCGGCTCCGATCAACCGCCACCCGATGCACCACACTAATCGAGATGCTTCAGGGAGATGCCGGTCCGGCCTAGTGCCCGGGACCGCCACCGCTGCGGCCCATGACCGGCTTGAGCAGGAAGCAGAACGGCACCACCGCGAAGGCGATCATGGACACGATCACGAACGCGTCGTTGTAGGCCAGCACGGAGGTCTGCTGGAGGAACTCTTGGTGCAGCTGGTTGCGCGCGATCGAGGCGGCGTTTGCCGAATGACCCATCGCGCGCGCCATCCGCTGCACGTGGTCGAGGTAGTCGTTGTACGGCTGGTGGAACGGCGTCATCCAGTGGACCATGTGCGCCTCCTCGGTCTGGCTGCGCTCGGTCACCAGGGAGGTGCTGGCGGAGATGCCGATCGCGCCGAGGACGTTGCGCGACATGCTGAACAGCGCCGACGCGTCGCCGTTCAGCTCGCGCGGCAGGGTCTGGTAGGCAACCGTGCTGATGGGGACGAACAGGAAGCCGAGCGCTGCCGTCTGCGCCATGCGGTAGAGCACCAGGTGGCGGAAGTCGATCTGCAGCACCAGGTGCCCCGAGTAGACCAGCGAGAACCCCATGATGATGAAGCCGACCGCGATGACGTAGCGGGCCTGCACCCGTTTCATCACCTGGTTCAAGATCGGGATCAGCACGATGATCATCAGGCCGCCCGGCGACAGCACCAGCCCGGCCAGGGTCGCGGTGTAGCCGATCACCTGCTGCGCGAACTGCGGGATCAGCACGGCGCTGGCGTAGAGCACCACGCCGACCACGGCGATCAGCAGCGAGCCGATGGCGAAGTTGCGGTCCGCGAACACGCGCAGGTTCACCGCCGGGCGCTTTGCGGTCAGCAGCCAGCCGATCGCGCCGACCATGCCGATCAGGCTCAGCACGCCCATGGTGCGGATGAAGGGCGAGCCGAACCAGTCGTCGTCCTCGCCGCGGTCCATCATCACCTCCAGGCAGCCGAGGCCCAGCGTGATCAGCCCGAGCCCGATGAAGTCGGCCGGGGCACGCTGCTTCCTGGCCCAGGGCGGGTCCTCGACCAGCGCGCTCACCGCCAGAACGGCGAAGATGCCGACGGGCACGTTGAGGAAGAACACCCAGCGCCAGGACGCGTTGTCGGTGATGTAGCCGCCCAGCGTCGGGCCCAGCACCGGGGCGACGATGGTGGCGATCGCGGTGATGGCGAACGCGCCGCCGCGCTTGGACGGCGGAAAGGTGTCGAGGATGATCGACTGCTGGTTCGGCTGCAGCCCGCCGCCGAAGAAGCCCTGCAGCAGCCGGAACACGATCAGCTGCGGCAGGTTCTCCGAGATGCCGCACAGGAACGAGAACACCGTGAACATGCCGATGCAGATCAGGAAGTAGCGCTTGCGCCCGAGCACGCGGCCGAGCCAGCCGGAAATGGTCAGCACGATGCCGTTGGCGGCGAGATAGGAGGTCAGCGCCCAGGACGCGTCGTCGTAGGAGGTCGACAGGTTGCCGGCGATGTGCGGCAGCGACACGTTGACGATGGTGGTGTCCAGCACTTCCATGAAGGCAGCGATGGTCACCACCACCGCGATCAGCCAGATGTTGCCCTTGGGCTTCCAGTCGCCGCGGTCGGCCGGCTTGGAGCCGCTCAACGGACGTCCACCGTCGGCTCCACCGAGGCGCCGAGCGGCAGCGGCAGCAGCGGGTCGAGCCCCTCGTCGATCACCACCTTGACCGGCACGCGCTGCACGATCTTGACGAAGTTGCCGGTCGCGTTCTCCGGCGGGAAGGTCGAGAACGCGGCACCGGAGCCGCGCTGGATGCTGTCCACGTGGCCGCGCAGCTTCATGCGGGGATAGGCGTCGACGTCGATCCGCACCGGCTGGCCGGGCCGCAGCCGGGTGATCTGGGTTTCCTTGAAGTTGGCGGAGATCCACATCTCCGGCTCGACAATGGAGAACACCGACTGCCCGGTCTGGAGGTAGGCCCCACGCTCGACGTTGCGCTGCGCGATCCAGCCGTCGTGGGGTGCCCGGATCACCGTCCAGCCGAGGTTGAGGCTGGCCTGCTCGAGCTGCGCGCGGGCCTGCTCCAGGGTGCTGGCCTGCTGCGTCACGCGCGTCTGCTGGGCGCCGATCTGCGGCTTGACCGGGCTTGCCTGCTGCAGCTGGCCTTCCGCCTGCAGCACCTGCGCCTTGGCTTGGTCCAGCGCCGCGGTGGAATAGTCGACCTGCTGCTGCGTGGTGGCGGCGCGCTCCACCGTGTGCTGACGCTTGTAGTCGGTCTCGGCGCGGAATTCCTGCGCCTGCGCCAACAGCAGCTGTCCCTGTGCCTGCTTCAGCTGGCCGGGGAAGTTCTGCTTCGACACCTCGACCGAGAACTTCGCAGACGCCAGCTGGCCTTCCGCCTGGTCGACGTTGGCCTGCGCCGCGTCGCGGCTGGCCTGGTAGTCGCGCGGGTCGATGCGCAGCAGCACCTGGCCCTCGTGCACGTATTCGTTGTCGTTGACGTCGAGCTCGGTGACGTAGCCTGTCACGTGCGGCGCCACGGTGATGGTCCGGCCAGAGGTGTAGGCGTCGTCGGTGGACACCTCGTTGCGCGTGAGCCACCAGTAGGACGCGCCGCCTGCCACCAGGGCGAACACGAACACGAACAGGCCGACCTTGACGAACGGCTTGGCCTTGTTCCGTTCTTCCTCTTCCTTGCGGTCGTTGCCGTTCTTGTCCTGCTTCGGGTCGGATGCGCCGTCGTTGTCGGGCGCTGCGTCCTGCTCCTGGCCAGGCGTCCTGTCTTCCGGCTGCCGCTCGTGTCGATCGTCGTGCTGATCGTGATCGAGCGGCTGCTCGTTCTCAGCCATCGGGCCTCCGGCGCAGGTGAATGATCGCGCCAGCACTGACCGATCCGTCCGGTCAAGCTGCCATAGCGACCCGTAGCGGGCAATCCTGGCCGTCGGCGCCCGCACGTCAAGGAAACGTGCTGGGATCGGCACCCTCGGCCTGCGGCGCCGCCCGGACGGCTCGTGGCGCGGGCCGGGTGCAACCTTTGGCACGATGAGCTACACCCGCCGGCGCGAGATCGAATCGTCCAGCTGCCGTGTGCCCAGCTGGAGCACGGGCAGGATGACCATGACAACCAGGACCCGCTCGGCTGTGGCATCCCTGCCGGAGCCCGCCACGGCTTCGGGACGGCGGGCGCTGCTGGCCGCGGCGGTGTCGCCGCAGAACGTTTGCCGCCTGTTCGGCCTGCGGTCGGGCGTGGCGCCCAAGGCGGTGCTGGCGGCCGGGATCGGCTACCTGTTCCTGCCGATCGACCTGATCCCGGACCGGCTGCCCTGGATCGGCCACCTCGACGAGGTCGGCTTCCTCCTGCTGGGCTTCATGGGGGGGCTGCTGTTGTCGCTGCCGCGGACCGGTCGTGCCGGCGTCCGCCCGACCGGCCTGCTCGCCAAGTGGACGCAGCGGCTGGCGTGGCGGGCCATGCGGCTGGGCGTGTCCGGGCTGCTCGGCCGGTTCGCGCTGCGCCTGATGCTGGGGCGATGGCCGGATCCGGACGAGCTGGCCGCCTTCTGCGACGGGTTCGACGCCAACGCGCACGGCCTGCCGCCGCTGCTGCGCGCCGCCGCCTACGTGCCGGCGGCACGGACGCTGCTCAACCGCGCCATGCTGCTGAGCACGCAGCGCAGCGGCACCTCGGGCCGGCTCGGGGCAGCGCAGATGATGGGCGACCCGATGACGCTGTGGCGCGGGCCGCCGGTGCGGTTCCTGCACCTGGAGAAGACGGCCGGCTCGTCGCTGGTCAACGCGCTGACCGCGCAGTTCCACCCGCTGCAGATCGATCCCGATCCGGACCGCAACACGCCGCCGCATGAGCGCCGACCGTTCCCGGACGCGACTGCCTCGGCGCAGGCGGGGGCGGCGCTGGTGTGGGGCCATTACGACCTGCCGTCGCTGCGCCGGCTGGACGGCGACACGCCCTGCTTCACCCTGTGCGTGTTCCGCGAGCCGCGGGCCCGCATCCTGTCGCTATACTATTACTGGCGGGCGAACCAGGAGGACCCGGCGCCGACCGTGCGATGCGCGCGGGAGAACGGGCTGCTGGCGTTCCTGCGCACGCGCGACCCGCTGATCCTGAACTACGTCGACAACCTGTACGTCCGGCGGCTGACCGGCTCCTACGCGTCGCCGGGGGGCGACCGGCTGGCGGAGGAGCCGGACGAGGCGCTGCGGGACGCGCTGCGCGCCGTCGACACGCTCGACCTCCTCGGGCTGTCGGACCGGCTGGACGAGACGCTGCAGCGCCTCGGCGCCCTGACGGGGTTCACGCCGCCGCTGCACACGCCGCGGGTCAACGTGCTGGCCCGGTCGGAGGGCAACGCGTTCCTGCCGTACCGCCCGACGGCGCGCGAGCCGGTCACCGCCGAGATCGAGGCCGAGCTCGACCGCCTTACGCGGTTCGACCAGGTGGTGTACGGCCACGTCCGGCAGCGCTTCGGGCAGGAGGATGGGCTGCCGCCGCCGGTGCCGGCCTATTCCACGGCGAAAGCCTGGGTGCGCACCAGCCGCGCGTAGAGGCCGTCCTGCTCCATCAGTGCTGCGTGGCTGCCGCATTCGACCGCCTGCCCGTCCGACAGCGCCACCACCAGGTCAGCCGAGCGCACCGTCGACAGCCGGTGCGCGACCACGACCGTGGTGCGCCCGCGTCGCAGCCGCAGCAGCGCTTCCTGTACGGTGGCCTCGCTTTCGGTGTCGAGCGCGCTGGTCGCCTCGTCGAGCAGCAGCAGGCGGGCAGCGCCTGTCCGGCGGGCAGCGGCAGCGCGT
>CAXTOD010000099.1:0-9464 GCA_964245705.1 uncultured Acetobacteraceae bacterium | reverse complement strand
GCATCTATCCGCCGCTGCTGGTGTGGGGCTTCCTGTTCCTGCGCCGGCACGAGGCGATCGACGTGCGGGCGCTCGGGCGCGTGCTGTCCGCCCCGGCAGCCGCCATCTGCCTCCTGGTGCTCGTGGTCGAGGCGGCACGCCCCCTGGTCGTGCCGGGCGGCGCGGCGGCGCAGCTCGCCCTGGTGCTGGGGGCAACGGCGCTGTGCATCATGGGACTGCTGCGCCACGACCGGCGCCACGTCTGACCCGTCAGCGCCGCCGGATCATTCCGCCGCCAAGGTTTCCGCGCGCCCGGCCGTTTGCCCGCCGCGGTAGCGGTCGAACATGCTCATCTGGTGCACGCAGCTCAGCGTGCAGGTCGGACTGCAGGATTTCGGCGTGCGGAACTCGCGCCGGATGTCGTCGCGCGAGTACTGCGCCAGCGGGATGTCCGGGTGGCCGCGCTGCTGCGAGCACCAATGCACCCGGCCGTCCTCGGTGATGTAGAGGTAGCGCGCGCCGGCGCGGCATTTCCAGTCGTTGGGCCGGCCCTGCATGAGGTTCCTCTGGAACAGCCGGTAGTTCAGGCCGTGCACCAGCGAGGGCGAGATCCGCGTCACCTGTCGGTACGCCTGCATCTGCCTGGGGCTGAGCGGCTTGAGGAGGCCGGAATGGTCGTGCAGCACGCCGACCGAGTGCTGCAGCCCGTACCCGGCCGCGACCCGGGCCACCGCCACCACGTCCTCGGTGCGCTCGTCGCTGATGCCGAGCACCGAGTTGACGTTCACCTTGAACCGGGCGTGCTTCGCCAGCAGCGCCAGCTTGCCTTCCACCGAGGCCAGGCTCTTCATCGACACCGCGTCCGGCTCGAGGTTGTCGATGCTGATCTGCATGCCCTGCAGCCCGGCCTCGTTGAGCCGCTCGATCCAGTCGCGGGTGAGGCGGAAGCCGTTGGTGATGGTGGTGACGATCATGCCGTGCGCGCGCGCCACGCGGACCGCCTGGTCGAGCTCGGGATGCAGCAGCGGCTCGCCGCCGGTGAAGGTGACCGACGCCGTTCTCAGCGCCGCGAGGCGGTCGACCCGCTCCAGAAGGTCGCGCAGCGGCACCGGCGGGGAGAAGCTGTCGTATTCGTTGCAGTAGCCGCAGGATAGGTTGCAGCGGCGGGTGACCACCACCTGTGCCAGCAGCGGGGTGTAGCGCGAGCCGATCGCGCGGGCGAGGAAGCGCATCCCGGAGGCGAGGCCGGCCGCGCGGCGGGAGAAGGGGCTGCTGCTCATCGGCGTGGCGACGTGGCTCCGGGAGGCGACCCGGTTCGTCGGGGCCGAGACCCCATACCACCCAGGCCCCGGTGGCGAAAGAACCGGCGCGGTCAGCGCCGCCTGGAGCGGACGGCGTCGTACAGGCCTTCAAGCGTGTCACCCTGGCGGCGGATGTCGAACCGCGCCTGCACCAGGGCACGCGCCGCGGCGCCCATGCGGCGGCGGGTGTCCGGCTGGTCCAGCAGCGCAGCCATGCAGGCGCATAGGGCCTCGGGGTCGCGCTCGGGTGCCAGCAGGCCGGTCTGCCCGTCCACCACGCCTTCCGGGATCCCGCCGACGCGCGAGGCCACCACCGGCACCCCGGTGGCCGCCGCTTCCAGCAGCACCATGCCGAGTCCCTCCACCCGCCCGGTCGGCGTGTGCACGCTCGGCAGCACCAGCATGGCGGCGCTGCGCATGTGGGACAGCGCCTCGGCATGAGGCAGCGCGCCCAGGAACCGCACCCGCGGCCCCAGCTCCAGCGCTCCGGCCAGGGCCTGCAGCCGGGACCGCAGCGGACCGTCGCCGACGATGTCGAGCCGGACCTGCCCGTGCGTCCGCGCCAGCGCCGCGACGGCACGGATCAGGTACTCGGTGCCCTTCATCTCCACCAGGCGGGCCACGTGCAGGATCGTCGGCGTTTCCTCGCCCGGATCGCGCGGCCGGACCGCCCGCCAGTCCACGCCGGTATAGTGCACGAGCGTGCGCCCTGCCGGGAAGCCCATCGCCAGCACCCGCTCGCGGATGAACCCGGACACGCACAGGAACAGGTCGCCCTCCCGCGCCAGCCGGTGCCGGAACAGCGGGTAGTTGATCCAGGCAGGCGAGCTCAGCAGGGCGGCGGTCGAGAGGGTGGCGTCGAAGCCGTGGAAGGTGGTGACCAGCGGCACGCCCAGGCGGCGGGCCAGCGGCAGCGCGTGCACCCCGTCGATGCCGAAATGGGCGTGGATCAGCGACGGCCGCACCTCGCCCAGCACGCGCCGGAACGGCGCCGCGGAGCGGGTAGCCATCTGCCAGCCGATGCGCGGCGCCGAACGCCAGCGCCCGGCGTCCTGCAAGGCCAGCGAGCGCGCACCGTCCGGGGCCGGTCCGTAGCGCAGCCGGCCCAGGTAGAGCGGCTGGTAGCGCCGCAGCCGCTGCGCCTGCTCGGTGATGAACGGCTCGGAGATCCGGAACAGGTTCTGGCGGAAGATCGCGGCGACCGGCCTGCCGTCCTGCACGCCTTTCCCGTCCGGCTCGAACTCGTCCACCGGCCTGCGGCCCCGCCCGGATTGAAATCCTTCCGCGGACGCCGGATAGCTCGCGGCGCACATCAGCCCGGGCTCTTCCACGCCATGCCGATCCCCGCCCGACTGCATTTCTGCTGGATCGGCACCAGCCTGCCTTGGGCCTACGCGTTCGCCGTGCTGTCCGCGGCCGAGCGCAGCGGGATCCCGGAGATCGTCCTGCACCATATCGACCTCCTGGAGGAGAGCGATACGCTGCGTGCCCTCCGGGCAGCGCCGGGCGTCGAACTCCGCCGAACCGATGCCGGGGCCTGCCTGGCCCGTGCGGACGGGATCCTGGGCCTCCACGGCGCCCTGGAGGCGCTCTACCACCGGCTGGACCGCCCCGTGACGCGCTCCGACGTGCTGCGCGCGGCGATCCTGTTCCTTGAGGGCGGCATCTACCTCGACCTCGACACCGTCACGGTCGCCTCGCTGCTCCCGCTCACCCGGTTGCGGAACGTGGTCGGCGCCGAGTTCATCGTCTGGCCGGACGCCGCGCGCGCCTCGCGCTCGCCCCTCGTGCTGGGCCGCCACCTCCTGCTCGACCTCCTGCGCAAGCTCCTGAAGCGGATGCCGGGCGGCTGGAGACCGTTCCGCCGGATCGAGCGGCTCTACCCGCGCAGCATCAACAACGCGGTCATGGGCGCCGAGCAGGGCTCGCGGGTGTTCGCCGACTACCTCCGGTCCATGACCAGGCTTCCGCCCGGGCAGCAGCGGCGGCTCTATGCCCTGGGTCCTCGGCTGCTGCAGGAGGTGGCCCGGCGCCATTCCCCGGCCGAGCTCGCGGTGGAGCATCCGCACGCCTTCTATCCGTTGCCGCCGGAGATCTCGGAGCACTGGTTCCGGACCGTCCGGCGCGTCCGACTGCAGGAGGTGCTGCCGCCGGGAACGCGGGTGGTGCACTGGTACGCATCCATACGCAGCCGTGATCTGGTCGCCCGCATCACCCCCGGCTACGTGGAGGAGAACCGCGGACGGCAGCCCTACAGCGCCCTGGTGCATTCCTACATCGAGGCCCTGCCAGGGACCGCCTCGACCATGCCACCCCAGCCTGGGCGACCGTCGTGACCCGGCTGTATGACAACCCCCACGCCGATGGTAGTAACGCCTCGCGGCTGCCTTGCCGGCCACCATTCATCGTCGAAGGTAGATCATGACTGACAGGGACGCCATCCGCATCGCGATCGCCGGGATCGGGAACTGCGCCAGCGCGCTGATCCAGGGCATCCACTACTATACGCCGGAGCAGTGCCGCACCAACGCCGCCGGCCTGATGCATGCGGAGATCGGCGGCTACGGGCCCGGCGACATCGAGGTGGTGGCCGCGTTCGACGTCGATGCCCGCAAGGTCGGGCAGGACGTCAGCCGCGCCATCTTCGCCAAGCCGAACTGCGCCCTGGTGTTCAACTCCCAGATCCCGCCCAGCGACGTCGTGGTGCGGATGGGACCTGTGCTCGACGGCATCTCCGAGCACATGGCCGACTACGACCAGGACCGCACCTTTCTCAGGTCCGACGCGCAGGAGCTGTCCAAGGACGAGGTGGTCTCCGAGCTGAAGCGCAGCGGCGCCGAGATCCTGCTGAACTACATGCCGGTCGGTTCCGAACAGGCCGCGCGGTTCTATGCCGAGTGCGCGCTCGAGGCCGGCGTGGCCTTCATCAACAACATGCCGGTGTTCATCGCCAGCAACGAGGGCTTCGCCACGCGGTTCAAGGAGCGCAACCTGCCGATCATCGGCGACGACATCAAGTCGCAGCTGGGTGCGACCATCGTGCACCGCATGCTGACCGACCTGTTCGGCAAGCGCGGCGTCAGCCTGCGGCGCACCTACCAGCTCAACACCGGCGGCAACACCGACTTCCTGAACATGAAGAACCAGCAACGGCTGAAGTCGAAGAAGGAGTCGAAGACCGAGGCCGTGCAGTCGGTCGCCAGGGAGCGCATGGCGAACCACGACATCCATGTCGGGCCCAGCGACTACGTGCCGTGGCAGGACGACAATAAGGTGGCGTTCATCCGGATGGAAGGCGAGATCTTCGGCGGCGTCGGCCTCGACCTGGAGCTGAGGCTGTCGGTGCAGGATTCGCCCAACTCCGCCGGCATCGTCATCGACATGATCCGCTGCTGCAAGCTGGCATTGCTCAACGGCATCGGCGGCGTCCTCGAAGGACCGAGCGCCTATTTCTGCAAGCACCCGATCCGGCAGTACACCGATGACGAGGCGTACAGGATGACCGAGGAGTTCATCCGCGAGCACGCCGACATGACCCTTCCTGCGAGAAGGGCCGCGACCGCTCGATGAACTGCCTCATCGTCGCCGCCGGGCAGGGCGCCAGGCTGCGTGAGAAGCTCGAGCTGAAGCCGCTGATCCCGGTCGGGAGCGTTCCGTTGATCCAACACGTGATGGACCGCGCCCGCCTGGCCGGCGTCGACCGGTTCACCGTTGTCAGCGGCTATCGCGGCGACGAGCTGCGCCACCATCTCGACGACGCGGCGTCGCATGACGGGACGCCCGTGACCCACGTCGTCAACGACGAGTGGGACCGCGCGAACGGCGTCTCGGTGCTCAAGGCGGAACCGTTCCTCGACGCTCCGTTCCTGCTGACCATGTGCGACCACGTCGTCGACCCCGACATCTTCCGCCGCCTGATGACCCTGCAGCCCCGGCCGGACGGCGTCGTCCTCGCCGTGGACTTCAACATCGACGATCCGCTGAACGACCCCGAGGACGTCACGCGGGTGAAGTCCGAGGACGGCCGCATCGTGCGCATCGGCAAGCTCCTCCCGGAGTTCGACTGCTACGACACCGGCGTGTTCCTGTGCACGCCGGTCATGTTCGACGCCCTGCGCGAAAGCCAGCTCGGCGGCGACGACAGCATCTCCGGCGCCATGACCGTGCTGTCGCGCTGGAACAAGGCCCACGTCCTCGACATCGGCGACAGGCTGTGGATCGACGTCGACGACGCGGTCGCCCTGGCCAAGGCCGAGGAGCTGCTCGGCTCCGGCCGGCTGTGAGGCCCATGCCGACGCCGTCGGGTCCGCTCGCGGGTGCGGAGGACGCGGTGCCGACGGGCCGTCCGCTGGAGATCGAGGAGGCGACGAACCGCTGGCTCATCCACCCGGTCGCGCGTCGCCTCACGCCGCTGCTGGCACGCCTGCGCGTGCCGCCGAACGCCGTCTCCCTGGCCGGCATGGCGTGCGGCATCCTGGCCGGGTTCGCCTACAACCGCCTGGAGGACCGCCGGTTCGCGGTCGCCGGGCTGTTCCTGATGGTCCTGTGGCACCTGATGGACGGCATCGACGGCCAGCTCGCCCGCCTGACCGGCACGCAGTCCCGGTTCGGCAAGGTCCTGGACGGGATCTGCGACTACGTCACCTTCACCTCCGTTTATCTCGGCCTGGCCGTGGCGCTCGACCGGCAGGAGGGCGCCTGGATGTGGGGTCTCGTCCTGGCGGCCGGCGTCAGCCATGCGGCCCAGGCCGCCGCCTACGAGGCGCAGCGGCAGGACTACGACTTCTTCGGCTGGGGCCGTGGCGCCCCGGTCGCCGCGGATCCGGACGCCCGGGCCGGCCGGTTCCCGTCCTCCCGCCCCAGGATGTCCGACGGCCTGCACCGGATCTACGCAAGGCTGCAGCTGCTGACGGTCGGCGCCAGCGCAGGATCGCGAAGCGCGCTGATGTCGGCCCTGGCGCACGGATCCGGACGCGCCGCCTCGATCCGGTGCCGCTACCGGGCCGCGTTCGCGCCCACGCTGCGCCGGTGGTCGGTGCTGTCGGCCAACTGCCACACCATCGGCATCTTCTGCTTCGTCGTCCTGAAGCTGCCCCTGTACTACTTCGTCTTCGAGACGTGCTGCCTCAACGCCGTCCTGCTCGTCCTGCTCCTGGGGCAGCGGCAACGCTACAGGCGGTTCCTGTCCGGGCTGCAGTCCGGCCCCGACGTGCTTCCCGACATGCCTCCCGTCATCCACCCGCGTTCGAGCGGCGCAGGAGGTGGATCGCCAGCGCGATCACCAGGAGCGGCGGGGACAGGGCCGTGATCACGGGATCGATGTCCAGCAGCAGGCCCAAACGCCCGACGATCTGCTGCCCCAGCGAGAACACCAGCCCGATGCCGACGCCGCGCGCGATGCTCTGGCCGGCGGTCCGCATCCGCGTCGGGCCGAACACCACCGGCGCCGAGATCATCACCATCGCCACCATCGAGAACGGGATGCCGATCCTGGCCCAGAGCTCGCGCCGGTAGCGTCCGGCCTGGACGTCGTCCCGCGTCAGCCGACGGACGTAGCGGAACAGCGCGACCGGCGGCACGCTGTCCAGCGGCAGGATCAGGAACCGGACCTGCCTCGCCGGAAGGAAGGATTGCCAGGACAGGAAGGGCAGGTGGTCGATGCCGATGTCGAACCCGTGCACCTGCCGCCGCGTCACCCCGGCCAGCCTCCAGGTCCCGTCCGGCTCGATCGCGGCACGGTCGGCGTGGATCGCACTGCGCAGGCTGCCGTCATCGGCGAAGCTGTAGATGTCGATCCCGACCGGCACGTTGTTCCGCGCGAACTCCTGCACGTTCAGGTACTGGTGGTTCCCCTCCGCCCAAAGGCTGTTGTCGGAATGGAACGAGGAGGCGGAGGACAGCGCCGAACTCCGCTGCGCCTGGGCGGCCTGCTGCGCCGGAGGGACCACGAACTCCGCCATCAGCAGCAGGGCCGCGACCACGGGCACGATCAGCTCCAGCACCGCGCCGATGATGCGGTTCCTGGAGACGCCCAGGCTCAGCATCGCGACCAGCTCGGCGTGCCGCGCGAGCGGCCCCAGCGCCAGCAGCGAGCCGAGCAGCAGCGAGACCGGGACCACCTGCAGCAGCCTGGAAGGCGCGGTCAGCAGCACGTAGAGGAAGGCGTCGCCGACCCGGTAGCGGCCCTGCCCGACGAAGGCCAGCTCCTCGACGAACTGGAGCAGGCTGAACAGCCCGGTCAGCGCCACCGAGACCAGGGCGAACGCCCGGAACGCCGCGCCCTGCACGTAGCGGGGCGCCAGCCTCACCGCCACCGCGCGACCGGCTCCACGGTGTCGGCGGCGCGGATCGCCTGGCCTGCCATCGGCATCAGCGTGCGGACGCGAGCCCGGGCCTGTAGAGGGTCGTGACCACCAGCAGCGACAGCAGCGCCGGCACCCACCAGATGCCCGGGAACCCGGCCACGATGCCGTGCTGCACCCAGGTGCGCGCCGAGGTGAAGAGCAGGTAGTAGCCGAAATAGATCAGGATGGCGGCGAGGAACCTGCTCTGCCTGCCCTGGCGCGCGTTCCTGCGGCTCAGCGGGATGCCGAGCATCCCCAGCAGCAGCGTCGACAGCGGCGTGGACAGCCGCCATTGCAGCTCGGCCACGTCCTCGCTCGCGCTGGACGACAGGAGCCGCCTGCTGCTGGTGACGATGGCGCTGGTATCGGCGGTGGACGCGTCGCTCCCGTCCGGGCTGAGGGTGATGCCCTGCGCGTCCACCACCTCGTCCGCCCGGCCCGGCCCGCGGTCGGTCTTGTAGATGTGGGCGTCACGCAGGAAGACCTGCCGCCGGTCGCCCGGCGCCTGCGCCAGGGGATAGGCAAGCCGTGCCGAGATGATCTCGGTGCCGTCCTCGCGTCGCAGCCTGATGAACACCTTCTGGCCCGGCGCGTGCGGCCCATCCCGGCGCGTGATGTAGATCACCCGCGTCCCGTCATGGCCGACATAGAACGAGCCCGCCTCCATCGCGTCCATGTCGAGCAGCGTCCCGGCCTGCCCGGACAGCCTGTGCAGCCTGCCGTTGGCCCAGGGCCGCACGAACAGGGACAGGCCGCCGACCACCAGGGCGAGGCACGCCGACAGGATCAGCACGGCGCGCATCAGCGTCCCCGGCGTCACGCGCAGCGCGAACATGGCGGCGAACTCCGACTCGCCATAAAGCCTGCCGAAGGACAGGATCACTGAGGCGTAGAGGGAGGCCGGGATCAGCACCTCCAGCGCGATGAGCACCTTCAGCGCGGTCAGCTCGACGATGACGTTGCCCGGCAGCAGCCCGTTCACCGCGTCGTTCAGGAACCGCGCTGCGCTGAAGCTGGCGAACAGCGCCATCAGGATGCCCAGGATCATGGCCAGCGGCTTGGCCAGCTCCCGGAACAGGTAGCGCTCGATGATCAAGGCCGGATGCGACGCGCCTGCGCCTCCGGCGTCCGCTCCCGGACGCACATCCCGGCGGTCGCAGGGTTCCCTCGAAGAAACATCGCGTGGCTGCCCTGGCCCGATGCTGTCGGTGATCCGGCTGGCCTACAATCCTTCCGGGGATGCCGCAAGCGGGCGGGTGGCAGGACCTGCCGGCACCGCCACCGGAGCCAGAAGCAGCGCCCCTCCGGGCCCGGCGGCCACCGGCGCGTAGACCCCGTCGAACGCGCCCATCACCGGATCGCGGCCGATCAGGCGACGCGCCTCCGCATGCGTGGCCGAGCGAGGCTGGAACTCGAACAGCGCGAAGCCGCGCCCTGCCACCATGCGCTGGAACGCGGCAGCCGGACCGGCGGCCGGCGACCCTCCGTCTGCCGGGTTCCGGGTCAGGGCGCTCTGAATCAGGGCGCTCTGGGTCAGGTTGAAGACGTCCACCGCGAACGGCCTGCCGGCCCAGTAGCAGAGCGACTGCATCTCGCACCCGACCCGACCGTCCGCAGCGGCCAGCCGGGCGATGACCGGCCGCCAGGCCGCCTGCAGCGCATACCTGCCGGCGACGTCGTGCCACGCCGCCGGCACGCTCCACGGCATCGCGCCCAGCACCGGCAGGGCGGCGAAGACGCACCAGGCTGCCGGCCCGAAGCCGGGCCGCCGCCGCGCCGCCCCGCGCTTCCGCGCGATGGACAGCCCGAAGCCCAGCCACACCCCCACCAGCCCCACCAA
>CAXTOD010000098.1:0-9532 GCA_964245705.1 uncultured Acetobacteraceae bacterium | reverse complement strand
CCGATGCGCAGGTGATCGGCGCGGTGGGGCGCGAGGCGGGGCCGGACAGCGTGGTGGTGTGCGCCGCAGGCGGCCTGCCCGGCGAGCTGCAGAAGCACTGGCAGGCGGAGCGGCCGGGCGGCTACCACATGGAGTACGGCTTCTCCTGCATGGGCTACGAGATCGCCGGCGGCCTCGGCGTCAAGCTGGCCGCCCCGGACCGGGAGGTGATCGTGATGGTCGGCGACGGCTCCTACCTGATGCTGAACTCCGAGATCGCGACAACGGTGATGCTGGGTGTGAAGCTCGTGATCGTGCTGCTCGACAACCACGGCTTCGGCTGCATCGACCGACTGCAGCGGAGCACCGGCGGCATAGCCTTCAACAACCTGTGGCGGGACAGCCAGGCGATGAAGCAGATTCCGGCGATCGACTTCGCCGCCCACGCGCGCAGCCTGGGCGCCCGGGCCGAGAAGCTTTCCGGCCTCGCCGGCTTTCCCGACGCGATGCGCCGGGCTCGGGAGGCCGACCGGACCAGCGTGATCGTGATCGACACCGACCCCGCGACGACGACCGAGGCCGGCGGCGCTTGGTGGAACGTGCCGGTGCCGGAAGTCTCCGACCGGGCGGAGGTGCGCGACGCGCAGAAGGCATATGCGGAGTACCAGGCGCTGCAGCGGTTCGGCTGCTGAGCGTTGCGGCGCCGGACGAACCAGCCATGACGATCCGCATCGGCACCAACCCGATCGCCTGGTCCAACGACGACATGCGCGAGCTCGGCGGCGAGACCCCGCTCGATACTTGCCTGTCCGAGGCGCGGGAGGCGGGCTACGAGGGGATCGAGCTCGGCCACAAGTTCCCGCGCGACGCCGACGCGCTGCGGGCCGCGCTGGCGCCGCACGGCCTCGCCTGCGTGTCCGGCTGGTATTCCACCGCCCTGCTGGAGCGCGACGCGGACGCGGAGCTGCAGGCGGCGCGGCCGCACCTCGACCTGCTCCGGGCGATGGGATCGCCAGTGATGATCGTCGCCGAAACCGTGAACGCCGTTCACGGAAAGCGGGACGTGCCGCTGTCGCGGCGCCCGGTGCTGGACCAGGAAGGCTGGGACCGGCTCGCCACCCGTCTGACCGCGTTCGCCGACCTGCTGCTGCGGGACGGGATACGCCTCGTCTACCACCACCACATGGGCACCGTCGTGCAGTCCGGAGCCGACATCGAGGCGCTGATGGCCCGCACCGGCCCGTCGGTGCACCTGCTGCTCGACACCGGCCACGCCACCTGGGGCGGCGCCGACCCGGCCGTGCTGGCGCAGCGCCATCGCGACCGGATCGGCCACGTGCACGTCAAGGACGTCCGTCCCGACGTCCGCCGGCAGGCCGAGGCGGAAGACTGGAGCTTCCTCCGCAGCGTGCTGGCCGGGGTGTACACCGTGCCGGGCGACGGCTGCATCGACTTCGTGTCGGTGTTCCGCGCGCTGCCCAACTATTCCGGCTGGGTCGTGGTCGAGGCGGAGCAGGATCCGGCAAGGGCGCACCCGCTGACCTACGCCAGGCTCGGACACCGCAACCTCCAGGGCGTCCTGGCGGAAGCGGGGCTGCGCTGATGGCCTCGCCGCTCCTGGTCCACCCGACACCCGACGACCCGCACGGCGTGGTCCAGCGGATCACGCCGGCCACCGCCGGCTGGCGCCATGTCGGCTTCGAGGCGGTGGACCTCCGGCCCGGACAGGTGCTGGCGCGGCGCGGCACCAACAACGAGCTGTGCCTGGTGCTGCTGACCGGACGCGCGCGGGTGCGGGCGGGCGGCCAGGATCTCGGCCTGCTCGGCGGACGCGGCAGCCCGTTCGAGGGCAGCCCGTGGTCCGCCTACCTGCCGCCGTCGCTCGACTGGCAGGTCGAGGCCGAGGGCGCGGTGGAGCTGGCGATCTGTGCCGCTCCGGCAACGGGCAGGCTGCCGCCGCGGGTGATCCCGCCCGACGCGGTCGGCACGCTCACCCGCGGCACCGGCACCAACGCCCGGTTCATACGCAACATCCTGCCCGACACGGCGGAGGCGGAATCGCTGCTGGTGGTGGAGGTGGTGACCCCGGGCGGCCACTGGTCGAGCTACCCGCCGCACAAGCACGACACCGATGGCCCGGACGAGACGTATCTCGAGGAAACCTACTACCACCGCCTCCGGCGCGGCGCCGGCTTCGCCGTGCAACGGGTCTACACCCCCGACCGCTCGCTGGACGAGACGGTGGCGGTGGGCGACCGCGACGTGGTGCTGGTGCCGCGCGGCTACCATCCGGTCGGCGCCCCGCACGGCTTCGACCTGTACTACCTCAACGTGATGGCCGGCCCGGTGCGACGCTGGAAGTTCACGGTGGACCCCGACCACGCCCACCTCCCGTATTGAACCCGCGACCCAGCGCAGGAGCGTTCCATGGACCTGGTCCAGCACCACATCGGCGGCGGCCGCACAGAAGGGCGCGGCACGCGGCGGTCGGACGTGTTCGACCCGTCGACCGGCGCCGTGGCGCGGCAGGTGGTGCAGGGCACCGCCGCCGACGTGGACGACGCGGTGCATGCGGCGAGGACGGCGTTCCCCGGCTGGGCCGCCACCCCGCCGCTGGCCCGCGCCCGGGTGATGTTCCGGTTCCGCGACCTCCTGGAGCGGAACGCCAAGGCGCTGGCCGCGATCGTCACCGCCGAGCACGGCAAGGTGCTGTCCGACGCGCTGGGCGAGGTCACCCGCGGCATGGAGGTGGTGGAGTATGCCACCGCGGCGCCGGAGCTGCTGAAGGGCGACTACACCGAGCAGGCCGGGCGCGACATCGACGCTTGGTCGATGCGACAGCCGCTCGGCGTGGTCGCCGGGA
Organism: uncultured Acetobacteraceae bacterium; assembly: GCA_964245705.1. Taxonomy (GTDB): domain Bacteria; phylum Pseudomonadota; class Alphaproteobacteria; order Acetobacterales; family Acetobacteraceae; genus Lichenicola. The sequence goes on along the minus strand of CAXTOD010000098.1, from coordinate 6,690 downwards.
TCACGCCCTTCAACTTCCCCGTCATGGTGCCGCTGTGGATGATGCCGATGGCGCTCGCCGCCGGGAACTGCTTCATCCTGAAGCCGTCCGAGCGCGACCCGTCCGCCTCCCTCCTGCTGGCCGACCTGCTGCACCAGGCCGGGCTCCCGGCCGGGGTGCTGCAGGTGGTGCACGGCGACAAGGAGGTGGTGGACGCCCTCCTGCACCATCCGGACATCCAGGCGGTGAGCTTCGTCGGCTCCACCCCGGTCGCACGATACATCCAGCAGACCGGCATCGCCGCCGGCAAGCGGGTGCAGGCGCTGGGGGGAGCCAAGAACCACGCCGTGGTCATGCCCGATTGCGACCTGGACCGGACCGCCGACGCGCTGATGGGCGCCGCCTACGGCTCCGCCGGCGAGCGCTGCATGGCGATCTCGGTGGCGGTGGCGGTCGGCCCTGTGGCGGACCGGCTGGTCGAGACCCTGGCGCCGCGGGTGCGGGCCCTGCGCATCGGCGCCGGCACCGACCCGGAGGTCGAGATGGGGCCTCTGGTCACGCGCGCGCACCTCGACCGGGTATCCGGCTACGTCGACCTCGGTGTCGAGGAGGGTGCTGAGCTGGTGGTGGACGGGCGCGGGCTGAAACTGCAGGGATACGAGAACGGCTTCTTCATCGGCGGCACGCTGTTCGACCGCGTGACCACGGCCATGCGCATCTACCAGGAGGAGATCTTCGGCCCGGTGCTCGGCGTGGTGCGGGTGCCGGACTTCGACAGCGCGCTCCGGATCGTCAACGAGAACGAGTTCGGCAACGGGACCGCCATCTTCACCCGCGACGGCGACAGCGCGCGCGCCTTCGTGCACGGGGTGCAGGCCGGCATGGTGGGCGTGAACGTGCCGATCCCGGTGCCGATGGCGTTCCACTCGTTTGGCGGCTGGAAAGCCTCCCTGTTCGGGGACCACCACATGCACGGGCCGGAAGGGATCCGGTTCTTCACCAAGCTGAAGACGGTGACGTCGCGCTGGCCGGCCGGCATCCGGTCCGGGGCCGAGTTCCAGATGCCAACGCTGGGCTGAGCCCGTTCGACAACGCGCCGTGCTGGCGACCCGACACGCCTTTCCTCGCCTGGCCTGGGCTCACGGCCAGAAGGCCGCTCCGCTCCGGTTCCCGGAAGACACGCCGGCCGTGCCGCGTCAGCGCGTCAGTCTCGCTCGGCACACCCCATTTCCAAAGGGGCTCCGAGCGAATCGCTCAGCGGCGGCATTCGGCGAGCCAGCGGCGGGCGTCCGGCACCATGCGGTCCGCACGCCCGCTGTCGGAGGACAGCTCGACGCAGACCAGGCGGGAGAAGCCGACCGCCTCCAGCGCGTCCAGGCAGGCCGGGATGTCCATGTCGCCGTCGCCGAACGCCAGGTGCACGTGATCGCCGCGCTTCATGTCCTCGATCGACACGGTGCCGAGTTCGGCCGCGAACTCGCGCACCGCGTCCTGCGGCGCCCGCTCCTGCGTCACCATCACGTGGCCCAGGTCGAGCGCCAGCCGCAGGGACGGGAACAGGTCGTGCAGCTGGCGGAAATGGTCCACCGTGCCGATCATCATTTCCGGCTCCGGCTCCATCGCCGCCGTCACCCCGACCCGCTCGGCATGGGCCAGCACCTGCTCCACCCCGGCGCGCAGCCAGTCCCAGGCGTCCTCCGCCCGCACCCCGGGCTTGGGCGACCCGGCCCAGAACGACATCGCCTCCGCCTCCAGCATCGCGCCGATGTCGAGCGAGCGGCGCAGGAAGGCGAGCCGGCGCTCCCGGCCCTCGTCGGTGGCGCTGACCAGGGTCGGCTGGTGCTTGTCGCGCGGATCGAGCAGGAACCGGGCGCCGGACTCGATGACGCAGCCCAGCCCGCGCCGACGCAGCTCTCCGGCCAGCATCTCCGTGCGCCGTTCCCATCCGTCAGCCATCGGGTCCAGGACGACGTGGTCCAGCGTCAGGGCGATCCCGTCATAGCCGCTGTCGGCGACCAGCGCGACGGCGTCCTCCAGCCGGTGGTGGACCGTCCCGTTGGTGTTGTAGGCGAACCGCAGTTCCACGCGCTTGACCCCGTCCAGTCGATCAGGAAGTCGCGGGGGCCAGAGAAGTTTCGGCTCATCCGCACATGACCCGGCGCTACCAGGCGTCCGGCTATGTCGGGGCTTGCACCCCGTAACCGGCAGTTAACCGGTCCTCCGGATTATGCCCGGAGCTCGTTGCAGGAACATGCCCATGAAACGGAACCGCCTACGCGTGCGCACGCGCATCTACTTGGGGTTCGGACTGCTGGTCGCGCTGACGCTCGGGGTGGCCGGCTTCGGCATCTATCAGGTGTCCGGCGTCGGCAACCAGGCACGGCTGATGACCGACATGTCGGTGAACATGCGCCGCGTGCTGACCATCGCCCGCCTGGTCGAGGCGATCAGCGGCGCGGAAACGCGCTACCGCACGGAGCCCACCGCGGCCACGCTGGACCTGCAGCAGACCAGCCGGGCGCAGGCCGAGACGCTGCTGAAGCAGTCCATGGCCGCCACGGCGTCGCCGGCGGAGCGCAGCAGCTACGGGGCGATCCTGGCGCTGCTGAAGAGCCACGACGACATCTTCGCCCGCTACCGCCAGTCCGCCTCAACCGCGAGCGACAACCGCGCGGCGCTGCTCAGCGGCGGCGACCAGCTCACCACCGACACCGAGCAGCTGTTCACCGCGACCGGGCAGGCCAGCCTGCCGCAGCCGGTGCTGGACGCCGCCGCCACGCTGGAGCGCACCATGCTGCTGGTCCGGGTCGCCAGCTGGCGCTACCTCGCCACCTTCGACCCCCAGGGACCGGCCGCCTTCGCCGCCAGCGTCAAGGCCGCGGAAGCCTCCATCCTGCATCAGAACCACCTGGCGCCGCCCAGCATCAAGGCGCTGGTCGGCCAGGTCGACGGCGACCTGTCGACCTACAGCCAGGCGTTCTCGGACTTCTCCGACGCCCGGACCTCGAGCGACGCGATCTACAGCGGCGAGCTGCTGCCGCAGATCGCAACCATCGAGCGGCAGCTCGAGCAGGTCGAGACCGCGCTGACGGACCGGTTCGACGCCGCGAGCCACAGGAGCGGCGCCATCGTCCGCCGCGCGTCCCGCCTGGGCGAGCTGATCGCCGGGGCCTCGCTGGGGCTGGGCATCCTGCTGGCGGCGGTCATCGGCCGCGGCATCGTCCGGCCGCTGACCAGGATGACGCAGGCCATGACCCGGCTCGCGTCGGGCGACAAGACGGTCGAGGTGGAGGGCCGCCGCGACAGCGACGAGATCGGCGACATGGCCCGGGCGGTGGAGGTGTTCCGCAGCAACGCGCTGGCGGCGGAGAAGCTCGCGGCCGAGGCGGAGGCGGGCCGCGCCGCGCGGGAACGGCGTGCGGCGCTGATCGCGGGCTTCGTCGGCAACTTCGAGTCGGAGGTGGGCGGCCTGGTGTGCCAGCTGTCCTCGTCCTCCACCGAGCTGGAAGCGACCGCGCGCTCGATGGAGGAAACCGCGGGCCACACCAACACCCGGGCGGCGGCGGTGGCGGCGGCGGCCGAGGAGGCCAACTCCGGGGTGCAGACGGTGGCGGTGGCGGCGGACAGGCTCGCCTGCTCCATTGCCGAGATCGGCCGGCAGGTCGGGCAGGCGGCAAGGGTGACCGAGCGTGCGGTGGAGGATGCGAGCCGCACCGACAACATCGTGCACGCCCTGGCCGAGGGTGCTGCGCGGATCGGCGACGTGGTCGGGCTGATCACCAGCATCGCCGGGCAGACCAACCTGCTGGCGCTGAACGCGACCATCGAGGCGGCACGCGCGGGGGATGCCGGCAAGGGCTTCGCGGTGGTGGCGTCGGAGGTGAAGAGCCTGGCGCAGCAGACCGCGCGCGCGACCGACGAGGTGTCGAGCCAGATCGCGCAGATCCAGGCCGCGACGGAGGAGGCGGTGGGCGCGATCCGGTCGATCACCGCGACGATCGGCGAGGTCAGCGTGATCGCCAACGCCATCGCCACCTCCGTGGAGCAGCAGGGCGCCTCGACCGCCGAGATCGCGCGCAACGTGCAGCTGACCGCGGGAAGCACGCGCGAGGTGACCACGAACATTTCCGGCGTCAGCCTGGCCGCCAGCGGCACCGGGGCGGCGGCCGAGCAGGTACTGGGCGCCGCCGGCCACCTGTCCCGGCAGGCCGAGCGCCTGACCTGCCAGGTGAACAGCTTCGTGGCCGAGGTGAAGGCCGCCTGACGCGGAGACGCCGTATTGAGGAGCAAGCCGGCTGAAGCGGAGCGGTCGCTCCGCCAGCCGAAGTAAGAGTTCTGGGCGTTTGGCCCGCTCCTGCCCGTGACCAGAGGTGTCCGAGGCATCAAGGGTCATGGACCAGAAGAGGTTGGAGGCCATAGGCTCGGCTGGCGCAGACGGGACTCCATGGTTTCACGATGCTGATGGGCCGCGACTTCACCCTGTTCTTCGTCGGCTCCGCCCTGTCGGCGATCGGTACGGCCCTGGTTCCGGTGGCGCTCAGCTTCGCCCTGATCAACACCGGTCACTCTGCCGGAGCGCTCGGCCTCGTGCTGGCGGCCCAGACGCTGCCGATCGTCGTTCTGCTTCTCCTCGGCGGCGTGCTGGGCGACCGCTGGCCCCGGCGGAGCATCATGATCTGTGCCGACGTGTTGCGCTTCGTGGCGCAATCGGCGTTGGCCCCGGCGCTGATCAACGGCCATGCGTCGCTCCCTGCGATCATCGCGCCGACGGCGCTGATCGGAGTCGGCACCGCATTCTTCTATCCGGCCCGCGGTGGCCTGGTGGCGCAGATCGTCGCCAAGGACCAGCTGGCACGGGCCAACGGCGCCCTGAGCGGTGCCGGTTCCCTGGCCACGATCCTGGGTCCCGTGCTGGCCGGCGCCATCGTTGCAGCCGCAGGTCCCGGATGGGCGATCGGCATCGACGGTCTGACCTATGCCGCCAGCGCCCTGTGCCTCATGTTCGTCCGTCACCGGACCGGGACACGTCAGACCGCGATCTCCCGTTCACTGTTGCAGGACCTCCGCCTCGGTCTGGACGCCTTCGCAAGCCGACGCTGGCTCCGGCTCGTCGTTGTCCAGTTCGGGCTGCTCAATCTGGTGGCGCTCGCACCCTTCATGGTGATCGCTCCTGTCCTGCTTGCCCGGCTGCCGCACGGCGCTCAGCTCTGGGGGCTGCTGCTGGGCGCCATCGGGGTGGGCGGCCTGGCGGGGGCTGCCGTCGTGATGCGTTGGCAGCCGGTGCGGGCCATGTTGACGATCCAGGCCGCAGCCATGCTGCTCCTCCTGCCTCTCGTCCTGCTCGCCGCGAACGCCGTCTTCCTGGCTCTCCTGCTCGGCGGCGTCGCCTATGGCGCCGGCGCCGCGGTCGTCAACGTCATGATCGGGACCATGATCCAGCGCGAGATCCCGATGGAACTGCTGTCCCGCGTCTTCTCCATCGTGCAGATCGCCGCCGGCGTGCTCGCTCCTGCCGGCTACGCCTTGGCCGGTCCGGCATCGGCGTTGCTGGGTCCGCACCGAGCGCTGGCCGCCGGTGCAGGCATCGCCCTCGCCAGTGTCGCCGCGTTCATGTGCCTGGCCGACGTTCGGCGTTTCGGTGCTCGCCAACCTGCGCTCAGCCAGTAGCTCGATGTCGTACTATTCCCTTTTAGGGCCGGACGGCCGGATCAGCCGCCGGCGCGGGCGCGCTGCATGAAGTCGAGCGCTTCGGTGCGGAAGCCATGGGCGGCCAGGATGGCGGGCCCGAAGACGAGATAGGGATCGTCGACACCGTTGGCCCGCGGCCAGGCCGGCAGGCCGGGACCGTCCGGGTCGCCGGTGGCGGCGAACCGGGTCCAGGCGGTCATCATCGCTTCCGACAGCGCGCGCTGCTGCGGCGTGGCGTCCGGTTCCATGGTGCCGAACACCGGACGGATCTCGTCGGCATGGCGTGGCGGATGGCCGTGCACCGGCTCGGTGAACAGGTAGCGGAACACGTACGGATCGCGCGTTGACGCCGCGCGTGTCAGGGTGCGGGCGCCTTCGTAGAACAGCCCGTCGCCGATGATGTCGGCGCCGTCGCGCAGCACGGTGGTACCCTGCCGCAGCGGGTAAATCGCCAGCGCCTGTCCGGCCAGCGGCCCGAACAGCGTCGACAGCGCGTGGTCGTACCGGTCCGGACGGATCGCGGCCCAGGCACGCGCGAAGTCCGCGCCCTCGTCCGCGTTGTCGCCGACGATCAGCCGCATCGACCAGATCCGCCGCTGCGACACCGCCTGCTCCGGCTGCTGCGGCAGCACGATCCCGTCGACGATCGGGAACGGCAGCGCGACCGGCGCCATCGCCGGCGCCAGCGCCTGGATCCGGGTGTTCCAGGCCAGCAGCGACGCGGCCGGCGCCGCACGCAGCGCCGGGAGGTCGGCCCCGGCGGCGAGGCCGGTGCGTTCCGCGGCGGCCAGCGTCGCCAGGTGCCAGCCGATCGCCGGGCTTTGCAGGATCGCCTGCCCGAACAAGCCCGCGGCACGCGGCGAGGTGAGCAGCATCGCCACCGCGGTGCCCCCTGCCGACTCGCCGAACAGGGTGACGCGCGACGGGTCCCCGCCGAACGCCCGGATGTTGTCCTGCACCCAGCGCAGCGCCGCCACTTGGTCGAGCAGCCCGTAATTGCCCGACGTGCCGGCCTCGCGGGTC